>JAYVAI010000384.1:0-8634 GCA_043751075.1 Cyclobacteriaceae bacterium
GATTTGATCTTCGCTGGCATGATAAAGTCGCTTGTCGGTTTTTATCTTGGCTTTATCATATCCCAATATTTTTGCAAACGCTAAGCATGTGTCGAGTGCACGCGCAGCAGGGCTTGCGATCATCAAGTCAGGAGTGACCTGTTTTTCCTTCAACCGCTTGGCCATGTTGGGGGCATCTTTCTCTCCGCGTTTGTTCAGTGGCCTGTCGAAGTCGCTCAGGTCGGGTTTGTCCCAACTGGATTTGGCGTGGCGGACGAGGTATAGTGTTTTCATGTTTAGAGGTAGATAATTAAATAATTCTTCATGAACTCTTCAAGGGTTTTGAACCCTTGAAGAGTTGGGTCAAAGCCCGTTAAATTTAATCAAAGCTACTCTTATCTTTGCCATCTGTATATGGAAAACAAACCATTTAAAAAGCGGATCAAATATACTTCGCTATATTTTTTTATAAGGTTCCTGATTTTTGCTTCCAACTTGCTACCGCGCAAAATGTGGTTGGGCTTCTGCGGCTGGCTCGGCCAGATCGCTTATGCCGTTTCGCCCAAGCCGCGCGCGCGCACCATCGTTCACCTGGGCCTTGCTTTTGGAAAAGAAAAATCGCAAAAAGAAATTCTGGCACTTAGCAAAAGAGTGTTTGTGATGCTGGGCAAAAATGGTGGCGACATTTTGCGCTCGTTAAATGTGCGCACACTTACTGATCTCAATAAATTTTTGATCACGCACGGTATTGAAAATTATGAACAGGCACACGCCAAAGGAAAGGGTGTAATGTTCCTTACTTCGCACCTCGGTGCTTTCGATCTTCAAATAACCAACATGGCTTTGCGCGGACTGAACCCAAACATTGTGGGCACCGCTTTAAAAGATGAACGGCTCAATGAATTGCTTTGGCAATATCGAAACACGTATGGTGCCATTGCCATCGAGCGCGGCAAAGAAAGTGTTCGGTTGTTTAAAGCACTGAAGTCGGGAGGGTCCATTGCCATTCTCATAGATCAGGACACCAAAGTAAAAAGCCGGTTCGTAGATTTTTTCGGTATGAAAGCATCAACACCTATTGGCGCTACCGTGCTGGCACTGCGCACCGGTGCTGCCGTGGTTCCCACCTATGTTTATCTCGATGAAAGCGGAATGCAAAACATGCACATCCTTCCGGAGATACCGCTGGTGATCACGGGTGATGAAGAAAATGATTTGATCATCAACACACAAAACTTCACAAACTTCACCGAGCAAATTGTGCGCGAGCATCCCGAACAATGGGTGTGGATGCACGAGCGGTGGAAGACAAGACCGGGGGAGGAGATTAGGTGATTTGATTTTGAAATGTAACAACGCATAATTTGGTTGGCTAACACAATCATTACTGTGACTTAATTCACATACAGGAATTAAGAAAGATAAAACCCTATGAGCTACCTCAGAAAACTTGGCTCTGCTCAAGTGAGCACGAGTTCCATGGCCGACATCGCCTTTCTGTTACTTACTTTCTTTTTGATGACCACAGTTATGAAAAACGAAATGGGTTTAGTTCTCTTGTTGCCACCTTGGTCGGACGAACTCAAGACATCCGATGTTAAAGACAGGAATGTTTTTAACATCCAGATCAATTCAAAAAACAATTTTTTAGTTGAGGGTGAGAGACGGAGTTCGCTGATGGGAGTGAAAGATGAGATCAAAGATTTTATTTTGAATCAGGGCGTCCTTGAAACATTATCCGAAAATCCAGTAAAAGCAGTGGTGTCACTCAAGGCAGATCGGGTCACAAGTCATGAAGCGTTCATCGCTACCTTAGACGAGATTCAAGGAGCCTATTTCGAGATATATGCAGCAAGGGCAAATATTTCAGCAAAACAATTCCGCCAATTGGATATGAACAATAAGAACGAAAGGAAAATATATGATATGGCACGTGAAGGGATTCCAATGAATATCTCGATAGCCGAACCAACTCGCATTCAAGATCAGTAATTCTCAACTAGTCAATTGATTTGCTGATAGGCTATTTAGGGTCAGCTGAATAAGTCTAACTCATACCGAAACTAATTCAACCCCATTCGGGGTTGCCTTGTTCAAGGAGGGTTATTGCCCGCGTTGCCCGCGGGGTTATTCAAATTCAATCCCATTCGGGATTGATAACCATTCACAATCCCGATAGGGATTCAACATGAATAGCCCCGCACGAAAGGCGGGGTTATTTCGAAATATCCGAAAGAACCCCGGAGGGGTTCAACAAATACACGGCTTTGTGCCTGAACGTGTTGGAGAGCACGAGGAGTGTTATGGTTATTAATGCTTTCACTATGAATAGTTGGCAGTAACCGATAAGCAGTGTGACGGACTGCCTACTGCACCCGATAGCTATCGGGTATGCCTAACTGCCTACTACAAAATAACTACTTCACCAACTTCTTATACCTGATCCTGTGTGGCTGATCATCGCCCAAGCGTTTCTTTTTGTTTTCTTCATACTCGCTAAAGCTGCCTTCAAACCAAAACACTTGCGAGTCGCCCTCGAAGGCAAGTATGTGCGTGCACACGCGGTCGAGAAACCAACGGTCGTGAGAAATGATAACGGCACATCCCCCAAAATTTTCAAGGGCTTCTTCCAATGCACGAAGGGTGTTTACATCCAAGTCGTTGGTGGGTTCATCCAACAACAACAGATTGCCACCTTGCTTTAAGGCAATGGCCAAATGAGTGCGGTTGCGCATGCCTCCCGAAAGTTCTTTTACTTTTTTCTGTTGATCGTTTCCACTGAAATTAAACTTGCTCACATAAGCGCGCGAGTTTATTTCTTTTCCGCCCACAAGAATTAGTTCTTGCCCGCCCGTGATCGCCTGCCACACGCTGTCTTCGGGTTTCAAGTCGTCATGCTCTTGATCCACATAAGCAATCTTCACGGTTTCGCCCAGCGAGAATGTTCCGCTATCGGGTTTCTCATTGCCAGTGATCATTTTGAAGAGCGTGGTTTTTCCTGCTCCGTTTGGCCCGATTATCCCCACGATTCCGGCTGGGGGAAGTGAGAAAGTAAGATTTTCATAAAGCAGTTTGTCGCCATACGATTTTGATACGCCATTGGCTTCTATCACTTTGTTTCCAAGCCGTGGGCCAGGTGGAATAAATATTTCCAATTTTTCTTCTTTCTCGCGGTTCTCCTGGCTCATCAATTTTTCATACGCTCCCAAGCGGGCTTTTCCTTTTGCGTGGCGGCCTTTCGGGTTCATGCGCACCCACTCCAATTCGCGCTCCAGCGATTTTTGTCTTTTCGATTCGGTCTTCTCTTCTTGCGCCAAGCGTTTTTGTTTTTGATCCAGCCAACTGGAATAATTTCCTTTCCAGGGAATGCCCTCACCACGATCGAGTTCAAGTATCCAACCAGCCACGTTATCTAAAAAATATCTATCGTGCGTTACCGCGATGATCGTTCCCTTATATTGGCGCAGGTGTTCTTCCAACCATTGTACCGATTCGGCATCCAAGTGGTTGGTGGGTTCGTCCAGCAGCAGCACATCGGGGGTTTGCAGCAACAAGCGGCACAAGGCTATCCTTCGTTTTTCGCCACCCGAAAGATGTTCAACTTTTGCATCGGGCGGAGGGCAACGCAACGCATCCATGGCGCGCTCCAATTTGTGGTCAAGCTCCCACGCGTTTGCAGCATCCAACTTTTCCTGTACTTCGCCTTGCTTGGCAATGAGTTTGTCCATGGCATCGGCATTTTCCAATACTTCCGGGTCGGCAAACTTTTCGTTGATTGCTTCAAATTCTTTCAAAAGAGCAACCACTTCTTTCACACCTTCTTCCACAATCTCCCTTACGGTTTTTGTTTTGTCCAATTGAGGCTCCTGCTCTAAGTAGCCCACCGTGTAGCCCAGGTCGGACACCACTTCTCCTTGAAATTCCTTATCGATACCTGCAATGATGCGCAGCAAGGAAGATTTGCCCGATCCATTTAAACCAAGCACACCAATTTTGGCTCCATAGAAAAAAGACAAATAAATATTTTTGAGAACTTGCTTGTTGGGCGGGTATATTTTGCTGACGCCCGTCATTGAGAAAATTATTTTTTCGTCTGCCATGTTTGTGTGAAAATAAAGGTTGGATGCCTGCCTATTGGCAAAGCAGGCGCAAATATGGCTTTTTTTAACTCAATAGTCCATAGTGTGAAAGTGCATGAAAACCAGGATTTGGGTTATTATTCTACCGGCAAAGGCAGGTATTGACTATGAAATAATTAATTCTATTTTTGCGACAAATTTAAAGGGAGGAAAACACTATGTATTGGACACTGGAATTAGCCTCATATCTTGAAGATGCACCTTGGCCGGCTACCAAGGACGAGTTGATCGATTTTTCAATCCGCTCGGGCGCACCGTTGGAAGTAGTGGAAAATCTACAGGAACTTGAAGACGATGGTCAGCCTTACGAGAGCATCGAAGAAATCTGGCCCGACTATCCCACCAAGGAAGATTTCTTCTTTAATGAGGATGAGTATTAAAAGAATTTAGAATTCAGAAGTCAGAATTTAGAATGAAGCCCTGTAAGTCGGGGCTTTTTTGTTGATGCCACAAAGATTTCTTCTTTAATGAAGATGAGTATTAAAAGAATTCAGAAGTCAGAATTTAGAATGAAGCCCTGTAAGTCGGGGCTTTTTTTCCATTGCGGATAAGCTGCCGCACCTGCATGCCCCCTTTGCGCAAGGCAATGAGGTTGTTCATATCAATGCTGGTAATAATTTTTGCGATGGTATCTTTTAGGTTGTTGAAAGATAAAAACTCCCAATAGGCATGGGCGGTTATCGCAAAGCCCGCCCGGTATGCGAATGCCCAGGTTGGAAAGGTTTCTGATCATTTCGCCAAGCGAGGCATTTTTTCCGCCTACCAGGTTCAGGTTTTCAAGACCAACTTCGGTTAGGTCCAGGATGTTTTTCGTTTTCATTTGGTTGTAATTTAAAGTGAGATAAAGCCTAACCTGTTCAAGTTCAAATCAAGGATTAAGTACTAACAGAACACTTAAATCAATCACTGGCGGGGTTCATTTTTCCATGTGCGGAATAATAATCGGCAGTGCCTGTTTTCATCTCGGCCAATGGGCCGAATGTTTTCACCAAGTTTCGGTTCATAATGTCCAGCACTAATTTCAATTGTTTCATATCGGCAACTTCGCCTGTGTAAACATTCTCTTTCCTTTTGTCCAAGCGCTCAACAAAATGTACCCACTCGTATTTTTTATCCTTTCTCCTTTTCGCCAAGAATTTATAGAAGCCGCTGCCAACCAATAACTGGCTAACGCACATCATGGCTATCTCTTCGCCTTTCTCAACATTCATCATCGGTGCATTCATATCAATTAGAAATTATTTATAATTTATAATTTAATCCACCCAATCGGCCACAAATAAATTCGTGTCTCTGGTTCCATTGTTGTTTCTGTTGCTGGAAAAAATAATCCTCTTGCCATCGGGTGAGAACATGGGGAAGGAATCAAAGGTTTTATCATAAGTGATTTGTTCGAGGCCAGTTCCGTCTGTTGGCTAAGTGCGGGCTTTCATCAGGGCCTGGGCAAGAATCAAATCTTCGTGTGTAGTGATCTTGATGTTTTCATAACTTCCTTCAAACAAAGAAATCTGGTGCCCCGATTTTTCTGCCACGCTGGCATCGTCCGTAAGGCTGGCGTCCTCTTTTATTTGATACGCTTGCTTTATCAAAGCGATGTCAAAAGTTTGTGGCGTTTGAATTAAGCGGAAGCGAGAACGATCAACGGCTTTGGTATTATCCTGCCTGCAAGCCGAACTGCCCTCTGGCAGGCAGGCTTGATCTGTCATTCTTATAGATTCTTTTAATCGTACCGCGGCCACCGCAGTCTTATGCACCGCAGCCAGCCGAAAAGAAGCCCCGATAATATCCTCGTTCACCAACGGACGCACTCCATCATGGATGGCCACCAAGCCAGGCCCTTCAATTTTGTCCAATCCATTTCTTACAGATTGAAAACGGGTTTCGCCACCTTTTTGCAAAGTCAGAGGTTTGTAGAATTTGAATTTTTTGCAGATGTCTTGCCAGGTTTCAAAATCATCTTCGGGCAGCACCAGCACGATGTTAAGTTTTTCTGAGTACCTGAAAAAAGCCTCGATGGTGTGGAGCAAAATGGGCTTGCCATCCAGTTCCAAAAATTGCTTGGGCAATTTGGTTTTTATGCGGGTGCCTTTGCCTCCGGCTACAATAAGGGCGTGTTCTCTATTCAATTTCGGAAAGGATTTTAATGAGAGAATTTTTTAGCGGAGCCAAGTGTACGGTAACTATTTTCCAAACTATGCATACTTAGTCTTAGTGTCAGCTACGAAATCTTCATAGCCCATTCCCTTCGTAAAGTCGCAAATTTCATTAATGCAATTGAGAATGGTTTTCAATAATTCTCGCGATGAACGTTCAGACATAGATTAAATCTTTTTCTATGTAAGGCCGGTATCTTGAGTTTTTTAAGGCACCCCAGGTAACCATATCAATTTTTCTTTCAGGAAAAATCGCTTCCAAGCTCTCCAGTACATCAACTAGATACCAGCCCATTGGCTCCTTTAAATCAACCAAAATGACGATGTCGCTTTCAGTCGTTTGTTCTTCTCTGGCATAGGAGCCAAACAAAGCAATGCTGGCCACCGGATATTTTTTTTGGATATACTCCTTGTTTGCCCTTAACTTGGTTAAGATTTCGTCCTTTGTCATGGTACGAAGTTAAAGAAACTTTGGCAGGACATTTTATTTGGGTAAAAAACTCTCCAAGAGTTATAACGAGAACATCCATTTACCTCATAAATTAGTCAATCAAACTTGGAGAGTTGGTTGGCGAAACGAATTTGATATGATACTGCTTCGCATCTTCTTGTTGGCCTTCAATGTGGCGGTAATCACTTACCTGGTGTACCGGCTGCTCCAGATTTATAAATCATATTCACCCAACAAGGATTGGATCATCGGCATCGGGATTTTTCTTTTGCTGGTGCCCATCACTATGTTGTTTGGCTTTATCAAACCCTCGCCTTTGTATTTGTTTTTATACCCGGTGGCCATTTCTCTTCACCTGTATCTGATCCGCAATTCGTAACCTCCTTTTCTGCTAAAACAAAATGCCTGACTTGGGATCAGGCACCTGTTCAACTCGTGTTTGATTTATTAAATGATCAACAGCGCATCGCCATAGGTAAGGAATTTATACTTTTCCTTCTTGGCGGTTTCATAAGCCTTCATCACCAGGTCAAATCCACCAAAGGCGCACGTCATCATCAACAACGTGGACTCAGGCTGGTGAAAATTGGTGACCATGGCACTGCAAATTTTAAATTCGTAAGGAGGGAAAATAAACTTATCAGTCCATCCTTCGCGTTCTTTCAAGCGGCTGTTGGCCGACACGGCTGTTTCCAATGCGCGCATGGATGTGGTGCCGATGGCACATACTTTACTTTTATTGTCGAGTGCCTGGTTTACTACTTTCACCACTTCAGGCCCAACCACAAAATTCTCCGAGTCCATCTTGTGTTTGGTAAGGTCTTCTACGTCCACACCGCGGAAGGTGCCCAACCCAATGTGCAGCGTTACGAACGCAACATCAACGCCTTTTATCTGTAACCGCTTCATCAGTTGCTTGGTAAAGTGCATACCAGCAGTGGGTGCCGACACGGCTCCTTTGTTTTTTGCAAAAATGGTTTGAAACCGCTCTTTGTCGGCAGCTTCTACTTTTCTCTTTATATATTTTGGAAGCGGGGTTTCGCCCAGGGTTTCCACAATCTTATCGAATGCTACAGAGTCGCCATCAAACAGAAAACGGATGGTGCGGCCGCGGGAAGTGGTGTTGTCAATAACCTCGGCCACCAGATCGCCATCGCCAAAATAAAGTTTGTTGCCCACGCGTATTTTGCGGGCGGGGTCCACCAGCACATCCCACAGGTGCATTTCGGCATTGAGCTCGCGCAGCAAAAACACTTCTATTTTGGCACCGGTCTTTTCCTTGCGGCCATAGAGCCTGGCGGGAAACACCATGGTGTCGTTGGCGACCATTACATCGCCTTCGTCAAAATAATTGACAATGTCTTTGAAGGTTTTGTGTTCAACTTTTCCGGTGCTGCGGTGAAGCACCATCATGCGCGACTCGTCCCTGTTTTCGGCAGGATGTGAGGCGATTAAACTGTTGGGCAGATCAAATTTGAATTCGGATAATTTCATAAGCTTACGGGCTTGTGCCCTTAATAAGAAAGGGCAGGGTTTATAATTTAAGGACGCAAAAATAAGGATTTGTTTGGTTCAGGGAAGTAAATCATTATAGGATTTGAAGAAACAAGGTATGTGGCCAGTCTAAAATTTTTTCAGATTGCGTAAAAATCAATGTTTATTGCAACCTGAAATTGCTAAACCAGCGTTTAACCCGCATGCTCACTATTCGATTGGTCTTTGAAAGTTTGGGATTTGCCTGGAAGGCTTTGAAATCCAACATCTTGCGCACCGTGTTATCGCTCCTGGGCGTTACCATCGGTATATTTTCCATCATCGCAGTGCTCACGCTGGTTGATTCGTTGGAGAAAAACATCCGCGACAGCTTTAATTTTCTTGGCAGCGATGTGATTTATGTAGGCAAGTGGCCCTT
>JAYVAI010000385.1:0-8629 GCA_043751075.1 Cyclobacteriaceae bacterium
CAATAGCTCAAGGGCTTCATGTAGTTTTGATAATAGGATTTCCTTCAAGCGTTTTTTAGAAGTGTTGCCACAAGTCAACCAAATGATTTTGGGTGGAGATTTATGCCTATTTAACCGGTGTATTTCAAAAATACATGGTTGCAAATCATAAGGCCGTCCCTATGGGACTTTATCTTGCTACATCTTATATGCCTACCATAAGATCGTCCTTACAGGACTAAAAGCCCCTCCCAGAGGGCAGGGCGAACTTATGGTAGAACGAATTCATTCCATTGTGAACATAGTTCCGTAGGAGCGGCCTCTGAGTTTTTACCACAGAGAGCGCAGAGCAAAATGCTCACAGAGGGCCACAAGGTGTATCTCCCTTATGGCCTCTGTGTTTTTAATCTCTGTGAACTCTGTGGTAAAGCATTCTTTGGTGTAACATCAAAAAAGCAAAAAACATAAGGAGTTGTTTATTACTCGCAGTAAACTTTGAAAAGTACCTATGTGTTTTTGAAATACACCCTATTTAACAGCCCTACAAAATCTACATCTTTAGTTAGAACAATGGCATTCATTTCTTTAGCTCTTAAAAAGGCTAACTCATCTTCAAGGGTTTCCCAATCCAATTGTCGAAAGGAAATACACTTAATTTTAAAATTCTGCTCGACCCAATGCGTTATGAAAGGTGAAATATGGACATCCAATAAAAGTGTCATGCAGCCACAAGCACGGGATGGTTCACTTTTGAGGCCGCGTAAAGAAGACAAGCAGTAATGTCCTCCTCTTCTAAGGAAGGTAATTCTTCAGAAACAATTTCTTTAGGGCTAAGGCCTGCAGCCAGTAGTTCAAGCACGTCAACAACTCTAATTCTCAAACCCCTTATGCAGGGTTTTCCACCACACACTTTAGGGTTGGAAGTAATTCTGCTCAGTAGATTCTTTTCCATATTCAAAAATACAAAAAATGTTGAACCAAATTAGCTAATGATGAGGGCGTACAGGGAAATCGCTTTTAAGAAAATTACTAGAAATTTTGGCTTTATTCGGCCCATGATAAATTGAACCACATAGAACATAGACCACATAGAAGTACCCACATAGAAAAATGCGCCTAACACCTATGTGAAAGTCTATGTACCTATGTCCTATGTGGTTCAAAATTGTGGTTGGTCTGAGCGATTGATCCAAAGCCTCAATTAAAATTCTTAAAAGCGATTCCCTGTGAGGGCGTACCAAATTGTCGTCAATGTGGCTACCATAGCGTTTCCGAAAAGGCATATCTGCGTTCAACTCTCCTTACAACTGTTTTCTCAAACCATTGCATTTCGAATCGGTCACAACTTTTTGTCTCCTCTCCAATATATATTCAAACCACCCTCTATCTTTACGGCCTTCAAAAAAAAGAAACAATTATGTTGGTAGTCAAATTTGGAGGCACTTCCGTGGGCAAACCCGAGCGGATGAAAAAAATTGCTACCCTGGTATTGGGCATGCCTGGTAAAAAGATTGTGGTACTATCTGCGCTAAGCGGCACCACCAATGCTTTGGTGAGGATTGGTGAAAACCTGCTGGCCCAACAACATGCTGCGGCCACTCAGGAAATTGCCGAACTGGAAAAGCACTACCGGCAATTTATAAACGAACTATATAACTCAGCATCATACAAAGCGATTGGCGAAGAAGTTGTGAGCCGCTTCTTTAGCTTGATCAGGTTGTTGGCTGCCGGCAACCCTGATAGCTATCGGGGTGACGGCCGCAGTTATCGCGAGTTGTTGGCGCAGGGCGAATTGATCTCAACAGAATTATTCTATCACCACCTGCAGGAAGCAAAAATCAATGCACGGTTGCTGCCAGCCCTGAACTTCATGTCCATTGATGAAAACAATGAACCCGAATTGGAAAAAATAAGCGACCGCTTAAAGCCAATCCTCGAAACGAAGGGCAACGCAGATATATTGGTCACACAAGGGTACATCTGCCGCAACCATCGCAATGAAATTGACAACTTAAAACGTGGTGGCAGTGATTATACTGCCTCGCTGATTGGCGCGGCCATCCGCGCAGAAGAAATCCAGATATGGACCGACATTGACGGCATGCACAACAATGATCCGCGCATCGTAAAAAAAACCATGCCTATTGCCGAACTTACCTTTGATGAAGCTTCTGAGCTGGCCTACTTTGGTGCTAAGATTTTACATCCTTCCACCATCGTGCCTGCGCAAAAATTTTCCATTCCCGTAAGGTTGAAGAATACCTTAGATGAAAAAGCACCAGGCACCATCATCAGCGACAAAGGGAGCAGTGGTCAATTCAAAGCGGTGGCAGCAAAAGACGGCATCACCGCCATCAAGATAAAGTCGTCACGCATGTTGCTGGCCTACGGTTTCCTGCGCAAGGTGTTCGAAGTATTTGAGCGTTACAAAACCCCTATCGACATGATCTCCACGTCTGAGGTGGCCGTGTCGGTGACCATTGATGACAACACCCACCTGGCAAAAATATTGGAGGAGCTTAACACGCTTGGAACCATTGACGTGGACCACAACCAGACTATCATTTGCATTGTGGGCAATATGCTTTCTGAAAAGGCGGGTGTTTTAAAAGAAGTGTTTCAGGTGCTTGCGGAAGTTCCCATCCGCATGGTTTCGTATGGCGGAAGCCCCAACAACATTTCCATTTTGGTAAGTGCCGATCAAAAAAACAAAGCCTTGAATTTGTTGAATGAAGGGTTGTTCAATTTGTAGTAATACCTGCCACGTTTATTTAATCCTTTCTCACTGGAATGCATAAATTGAATTTAAGCGGTGTAATTTCATTTCATTCGGAAAACAAATGTAATATCGCATTACTAAAAACTAAATCCCATTTTATGAAATGTAAACTACTGTTGCTATTATTTTCGATGGCGTGCTCGCTCGCCATAGCCCAGACACGCGATGTGTCTGGCACTGTTTCTGATAAATCGGACGGTTCTCCAATTGCCGGAGCCAACATAACCGTGAAGGGCACCTCTATCGGTACGGCAACCGATGCCGATGGTAAATTCTCTTTAAAGGTTGCGTCCGATGCCAACACGCTGATCATTTCCTTCATTGGTTACGAAACCCAGGAAGTAAACATCACTGGCCTTAGCACTGTAACCATTAGCCTTGGTGCAGGATCAAACCAACTGGAAGAAGTAGTGGTGTCTGTGGGCCGCGGTTCACAACGCACTATTACTGATACACCACTGCCCATTGATAATTTTTCGGCCGCAGACCTGGTAACAACCGGACAGGTATCGTTCGATAAGGCCTTGCAATACCGGGTGCCTTCCTTCAATACGGTGAATACTCCGGTAAACGATGCCACATCTTTGTTTGACCCTTATGAAATCAGAAACCTGGGGCCCAGCCGAACTTTGATTCTTATCAATGGCAAACGAAAAAATCTTACCTCGCTTGTTTATACACAATCCGGCCCCGGCCGTGGCGAAACGGGTGCTGACTTATCGGCCATACCCACAGACGCCATAAAAAATGTTGAAATTCTTCGGGACGGTGCATCCGCTCAATACGGATCAGATGCTATTGCCGGTGTTATGAATATTATACTGAAAGATAAATATGAGGGAACCTCAATCACCCTTAATACCGGCAGCACTTTAAAGTACGGTGGTTTTATGACTGGCCTTAATTATAATACCGGTGCCAACATAGGAAAAGATGGCTATGTGAATTTTAATCTTTCATTCACCAAACAAGAAATAACCAACAGAAAAAGCAATATTGATATTGAAGGTGAAGCAGATTCAATTGCGGGCTTCAATACAAACAGTGGCGGATATATCACCAATGGAGACAATGTTGATAACGATGCGCTCAATGCCGATTATGCCGCCATCCGTTCAGACATTCGGAGTTATTTAACGCGGTTTCCGGATGGAAACAATAAGAACGGCCAGGCAGGAAATACGTCCATTAAATTTTTAGTCAACACGGCTATTCCGCTCAATGATAATACGGAGTTTTATGCAAACGCTGCCTACGTATATAGAAAAACAAACAGCTTCGCGAATTTTCGTGTGCCTTATTGGCGAGTCGATTATGGTTTATTACATCCGGCCAATTCCACAGGCCCGGATTACACCGGCACCGGCAACTATCCGGGCTATGTCGGTTATCAACCTTCGTTTGACGGAGATTTGAACGACTACAATGCAACGGTGGGCATTCGCTCTCAAGATATTGGTGGCTGGAAACAAGATATGAGTCTTACCGTGGGCGGAAATAAAATGTTGTTTACAGTAGATAACACTGTAAATCATGATTTAGCTGCGTTGAGTCCGATTTCATTTAAGCCCGGTGGATTTAACTTTGCGCATGTAGTTGGCAACCTCGATTTTTCGAAAGCCCTGCGCGATAATCTTTTCATTGCCATTGGTTCAGAGTTTCGCACAGAATCCTGGCAATTGATTGCCGGTGATACGGCCTCTTATTCTGGCGAAGGAGCCAACTCATTCCCAGGTTTTCAGGCGCGAAATGCCATTAAAGCAACGCGATATAATATTGGTGCCTATGTTGATCTTACCTGGGATATCACGGAGAATTTTCTGATTGGTGGTGCCTTTCGAACAGAAAACTATTCTGATTTTGGGGCTGCGAATGTTTATAAAATCACTTCACGTTATAAAATCGGAGATGCGTTTACCTTGCGCGGCTCAGTCTCAACAGGCTTTCGCGCGCCTACTTTGCACCAGCAATACCTTTCCCTTAGTCAGGCCTCGTTTGAAAATGGCGACATCGTTATTACAGGTTTAGCCAATAACTCCAGCCGTGAAGCCCGCCTTTTGGGTGTGCCGAAATTGAAAGCTGAAAAATCAAACAATCTCGCTTTCGGAATCGGATTTAATCCAAACAGAAATTTCTCTTTTACGGCCGACTTCTACTCCATCAACATCACAGATCGGATTATCTATGGCCGCGAAGTGAGCAATGCCCTCGTTAACCGGATCTCGTTTTTCGTAAACGCTGCTGAAACAAAAACAACGGGGTTGGACATCGTTGCCAGCTATCGAAATCTTTCGCTGGGCTCTTTTCTGCTTGGTATTAATTTAGCCGGCAACTACAACTTTACCAACGAATTGGTAGGTGGCTATCAGGCCGTGAATGACCGCATTGGGTTGCCCGTTTACAATAAAACCAGCGAGGCGTTACTAACCGCCAGCCGTCCGAAATATAAATTTATTTTAGGAGGCGATTTATCAAAGGGCAAATTTACCCTGAACCTTAACAATACCCTGTTTGGTCCTACCGAGTTCAGAAACGCAGACCTTTACGACTCTGAGGGTTTAAGCGTAAAATTTGATCCCAAAGTGACTACCGACTTAGGAATAAATTATCGACTGACGAGCAAGTCCTCCTTATCGATCACGATACAAAATATTTTGGCCGTGGTGCCCCAGTATAAATTAGTGGCCTTAAATCCGGATGGCGAGGCCATCGTGAACGATCCGATAGAGAAACGCAGACAGGAGAACATTCTCACCTTCAATGGTCGCTATCCCTTAACAACCTACGATGGCTCGCACTTCAGCCAGATGGGCACGACCTATTTAGCACAATTGACTTTCAAATTCTAAACCTCACCCTAACTAAATTTGCGGTGCTAAACGATTTGATTAGGTTGCATAAAAAGCTGTTCATGGTTAACATGAACAGCTTTTTTATTACCCTATAAAATCACACCCGTTGGAGAAATCTTTTACCCGTTATATTTTCACCGGCATTATTTTTTCCATGCTGTGGGCTTCTGCATCCGTGGCCGGAAAATTTGGGTTGTATTCTGCCGAACCTCTCGTGCTTTTTAATATCCGGTTTCTTCTCGCGGGCGGTCTCATGCTCACCTATGCGCATGGCATAAAAAAAAACAGAATGCCTGGGGGCGAAGAGTGGAAACATCTTACCGTCTTTGGTGCATTTAATACTGCGTTGTACCTCGGCATTTTTATTATCGCACTTCAATATATCACTGCGGGCGTCACCGCATTGGCCATTGCGCTCAACCCGCTATTTATTAGCCTGATGAGTTCTATCTGGTCAAAGCGCAAAGTGACAGCAACCGAGTGGGCAAGCATAAGCCTCGGCATTGCCGGAGTGTTTGTGGCCTCTTATACGTTGCTGAACACGAAAGACGTGACCACCATCGGCCTGATACTTCTTGGCCTTAGCATGATAACCTACTCGTATGGATCGGTCTATTATGCATCGGTAAAGTGGACGTTGGAGCGCGTAGTGATCAACGGCTGGCAAGTGCTGATAGGAGGATTGCTGATCTCTCCTTTTACTTTTATGTTGCATTCTCAGCCCAATCATTTCGATGCACGGTTTTGGCTATCCCTTCTTTGGCTTATCGTACCAGTTTCTATCATTGCTGTGCAACTCTGGCTAATATTGTTGAAAGCCGATGCCGTGCGCGCTTCCATTTGGCTATACCTATGCCCTATTTTTGGACTGCTGTTTTCTGCCTTCCTGCTGGATGAGCCACTAACACTTTATACCTGGATAGGCACCGCCCTTGTTTTGTGCGCTGTCTTTATCGGGCAAAAAAAAACGCAACACACAGCCAGATAGCATGGCACGGTGTGGAACCGTTCATAAAAAACATATAGATGTTGAGTGTAGCAGGCAACTTCGTTTTTGAAGTCAGCTTTTTTTTGCCTTATATTTACTTAACCCCAAAATCAACTCTATGGAAGCATTAATAATTACTGTGTTTGTGGTGGGCTACTTGGCCATTGCCCTCGAACACCCGATCAAAATCAACAAGACGGCTTCGGCACTTTTGGCAGGGGTACTTTGCTGGACATTGTTTGTGCTGGCCAATCCCTCCGAATCAATAACAACCAGTGAATCCTACTCTTCCTTCATACAGATTTTGAAAATTGACCTGGGAGAAAAATTCAATGCCCTTACTTCCGCTGAGTTGTACCGCGAGTTTGTCACCTTCGAATTGGGCGAACACCTGGGCAGTATTTCCCAAATAATTTTCTTTCTGTTGGGGGCCATGACTATCGTTGAACTGGTGGATGCGCATCATGGCTTCCGTTTTATTACCGACCGTATAAAAACAAAAAATCCAAAAAGGCTTCTTTGGATTATTTGCTGGGTCACATTTTTTCTTTCCTCGGTGCTCGACAACCTCACCACCACCATTGTGATGCTGTCGCTGGTGCGCAAACTGATTCCCGCTAAGGAGATGAGGTTGTTCTTTGCCGGCATGATCGTGATAGCCGCCAATGCCGGTGGCGCCTGGACACCCATTGGCGATGTGACCACCACCATGCTTTGGATTGGCGGACAAATCTCTACAGGAAATATTATGATCACCCTGTTCTTGCCCAGTGTTGCCTGCATGCTCATACCATTGATATACCTGAATTTTACCTTGAAGGGAACGCTTGGCGAAGTACCCGAACATCATTCAAAGCAGCAAGACACCACCGTGCGATCCGGCAAGCTAATGCTGGTGTTGGGCGTTGGCGCACTCATCTTTGTGCCCGTTTTCAAAACCCTCACGCACATGCCTCCTTATACAGGCATATTGTTAGGTTTGGGAATATTGTGGGTGGTGTCAGAACTTATCAATCCCGACTTGGATGAGGCCGTCAAAAAAAATTATACCGTAGCGGGTGCACTTGCGCGGATTGATGTGCCCAGTGTGCTTTTCTTTCTCGGGATATTATTGGCAGTGGGCGCATTGGAGTCCATGCAACTGCTGCACCACACAGCCACATGGTTGGATAAAACAATAGGAGACCAGCGCATTATTGTAACCCTCATTGGGTTGCTATCGGCTATTGTTGACAATGTGCCGTTGGTGGCCGCCAGCATGGGCATGTACAACATGGATGTATATTATCAAGACCACCTGGTGTGGGAATATCTTGCCTACTGTGCCGGCACGGGCGGCAGTATCCTCATCATCGGCTCGGCAGCAGGCGTGGCCGCCATGGGCATCGAGAAAATTGATTTCATCTGGTACATGAAAAAAATATCGCTGATTGCCTTGCTCGGATATTTTGCCGGAGCCATAGTGTATCTGATCATACAACCTTATTTGGCAGTGCACCCGCCAGCGATGTAGGCTTGCTGATTATGAATTGAGGAATTGATTAGCGTAACCTCGCTCGCTGGTATAAACTTATATTGTACGGCTTCTTCTTAGCACCGATGCCAACCGATTGATAACAAGCCAAAATACAAATGCGGAAAACAGGAAGGCTGCACCTACTATATAAATCGTATTCTGTGTTTTTGATTTGAATTCGGTAACGGCCTTGTGCTGTTGCAAATCGATTTCACTGGCCGCCACTTGTATCGAGTCGCCCGGAAAGTACATGCCAGCCGTGAATATCATGTTGGTGGTATCGGATTTTATTTGGTGTGCATCGTTGTATTGTACTATCAGGCGCACATTGGTAGAATCAGGCGCGGTGTAGTAGTATTGGCTTGTAACCACCGCGGGCACCATCGTGTCATTTTCGCCAAGGTCAACCACATCAGGAATAAAATAGCCAACAGCTATTATTCCCAACCCAAAGAGGGCCATCAACACGGCAAAGAATTTGAACGCACCCGATAAGCAACCCACGCAACCGGGTG
>JAYVAI010000386.1:0-8596 GCA_043751075.1 Cyclobacteriaceae bacterium
CTCCATCATCTTAAAGGAGGAGAACAAAGCCTTTAAAGTAGAAAAGTACGAACACACTTATCCGCATTGCTGGCGCACCGATAAGCCGGTGTTGTATTATCCGTTAGATAGTTGGTTTATTAAAACCACTGCGCTAAAAGATCGCATGGTGGAATTAAACAAAACCATCAACTGGAAACCAGAATCTACAGGAACAGGCCGCTTTGGAAATTGGTTGGAGAATCTGGTAGATTGGAATTTATCACGCTCAAGATATTGGGGAACACCACTTCCAATTTGGAAAACAAGTCACTTTTTCTTTGACGCGCCTAAATGCATAGGAGCCATTGAGGAGCTAAGCAAGAATGGATGGTATTATGCTGGTGAGAAATTTGAAGAGCTTATAGGTCAATTGCGGAATCGAAAAGGCCCTCTTTTCAAGGATTTCGAAAATAGTTTTAAAAAGATGGACTGGTATCCAAATCATTCATTTGATGAGATACTGAATAAACTTAAAAAGATTGAAACAATTACCCCTAACGAACTAAACGAAGTTGAAATACCATTCGAACTTTACAAGGAGTGTTTAACACCGGCCGTTGATGTTTTAAAATCACTTGACTTGCATCGACCTTTTATTGATAGGATTTTCTTTATTGAAAAGTTTGATGAGCCGTGGCCTTATGTTATCAATGGTGAAACTCTTCAATTAGATGCTAAAGTTTTTGTAAGAGAACCCGATCTCATTGATGTGTGGTTTGACTCAGGTGCTATGCCGTATGCGCAATGGCACTATCCGTTTGAGAACAAAGAAATATTTGAGAAAAATTATCCTGCCGATTTTATTGCCGAAGGCGTGGACCAAACCCGTGGCTGGTTCTTCACGCTCCACGCCATTGCAGTTATGCTAAGCGAAAGCAGTGACGACATAAAAGCCGTGAATAAAAAAGTTGGGAACGGTGGGGTGGCATTCAAAAATGTAATCTCCAATGGCCTGGTGCTCGACAAGAACGGTAACAAAATGAGCAAGAGCAAAGGCAACGTGGTGAACCCGTTTGAGACACTTGCTAAATATGGCCCTGATGCTGTGCGCTGGTACATGATGGAAAACGCCCCTCCGTGGGACAACCTCAAATTTGATTTTGAAGGAATTGCAGAAACGCAGCGTAGGTTTTTCGGCACACTCATCAATACCTATTCATTTTTTGTGTTGTATGCCAACATTGATGGCTTTGTGAAGGATGAGATGAACAATGTTCCATACAATAAACTATCTCCGCTGGACAAGTGGATCATCACCAAAGAGCAATCGCTGATTGAAGAAGTAACAGCAGCCTACAACGACTATGAGCCAACCAAAGCCGCGCGTGCCATTCAGGAATTTGTGAACGATCATCTCTCCAACTGGTATGTGCGCCTGAACAGAAAACGCTTCTGGCAACCCACCTTCGCTAAAGCTTCGGTGGGCTGGCCCTCGTCCTCCGTAGCTTCAGCGAAGGAGGACTCGTCCATTATTTCAGTGAAAGAAAATTCAAAAGAATTTAATTCGAACCTGTCCGAAGATAAACGTGCGGCCTACGAAACTCTTTACGAGTGCCTCATGGTCACCGCGCAGTTGATGGCGCCCATCGCACCATTCTTCAGCGAGTGGTTATATAAGAATCTCACCGACAACCTCCGCGATCGCGCCAAGCAGTTCAATACACCACTTCAGTTTGGATCTATTCATCACACGTTATTGGTGAAAGCTGAACCCAAAAGAAAAGATGAAGAGTTGGAGAAATCGATGGACTATGCGCAACGCATCTGTTCGCTGGTGCACTCCATACGAAAGAGCAGCAAAATAAAAGTGCGCACGCCATTGCAAAAAGTATTGTTGCCCGTGCTGGACGAAAATTTTGCTCAGCGCGTTCGCAGCGTGGAGGCCATCATCAAGGCCGAGGTAAACGTAAAAGAGATTCAATATGTGGATGATGCTTCGGGCCTGCTGGTGAAGAAAGTGAAGCCCAACTTTGCCAAACTCGGAAAGCAATATGGCCCCAAGATGAAGGAAGTGTCGGCTGTGATCAATGGGTTTACCAAAGAAGATATTCAGGCACTAGAAAAAAGCAGAGCACTGAACAAAGGTGGCTTTGAGTTGGTATTGGACGATGTGCTTATTTCTTCCGAAGATATTCCCGGCTGGGCTGTGGCCTCTGAAAACGGACTTACCGTTGCGCTTGACATTACCCTTACGGACGAGTTGAAACGCGAAGGCATTGCGCGCGATTTTGTTAACCGCGTGCAAAACCTGCGCAAAGACATGGGCCTGCAGGTGTTGGATAAAATCTCCATTGAAGTAGAGAGGGATGGGGAGGCCATGACTTCGGCCCTTTTGGAATATAAAGAGTACATCAGTACTGAAACACAAGCACTGAGCTTGGAGTTTAAAGACCAACTATCAGACGCGGTAGAGGTGGACATGGATGAGTTTGTGTTGAGGATGAAAATTTTGAAAAGGCAATAGATAATAGTTTGCGGAAATAGAAAAATTCTACCTTTGATGTATGAATATTGATATCGAAAAATCGGAAATTCTAAGCTGGGTTCAAAAGTTACAAGACAGTGAACTTATTCATAAAGTTCTTCTTTTAAAAAAGGAGTCTGAAAAAGCCAAAGCAATTCTTAGCTCAAAGCGAAAAGCGGGCGATGGGAAATACTTAATAGAGTATATAGCTGACGATTTCAATGACCCAATTGATCATTTTGATGAAGATACCAAGCCATGATTTATCTAGTTGATACGCATGTTTTGCTATGGTACATGGAAGACAATCCCAGACTCTCAAGGAAAACAGTGAAGGAAATAGAAAGCCCAGAAAACATTATTTTATTAAGTAAAGCAAGTTTGTGGGAGATTGCTATTAAACTAAGTACTGGCAAATTAAGACTTACTATGCCGCTTTTAGAACTGGAAAATTATTTGGAACGAAAATCCATCATGCAACTTGATTTTACTTTTAAAGATTTAGATGAGTTGGCAAGACTCCCGTTTTACCATAACGATCCTTTTGATAGATTAGTCATCGGCCAAGCTATCACTCGAAACTTAACAGTTATTTCAGACGATAAAAAATTTAAACTCTACCCAGTCTCCTTACTCTAGTCTTGAATGAAAATCCTTAGGTATTTTTTAATTGCCCTTCTCATCATTTGTTTAGATCAGGCCAGCAAGCTGTTGGTGCATAAATATATGTACCTGCACCAAGAGGTAAATGTGATAGGCGAGTGGTTCAGGTTGCATTACCTGCTCAACCCCGGCATGGCCTTTGGCATCCGTTGGGAAAGTGAATTTGGGAAACTGGCCCTTACCAGTTTCCGCATTGTGGCCATGGTTGGAATTGCCTACTACATGATCAAGATGGCTCAAAGAAAATCGCACAACGGTTTTCTCATTTGCTTGGCCCTCATTTTAGGTGGAGCGATTGGCAACGTAATTGACAGTACTTTTTATGGAGTGTTCTTGAACAACGCGCCTTTTGATTCTCCCACCCGGTGGTTTCATGGGCAGGTTATCGACATGCTTTATTTTCCGTTGTTTGATTTTTACTGGCCACAGTGGTTGCCTTTTATAGGAGGAAACTATTTTGAATTCTTCAGCCCTGTTTTCAACATTGCCGACTCCTCTATTTTTTTGGGTGTGGCCACGATCTTGATTTCACAAAAAAGATTTTTATCCGATCCGTTGGACGATCAACCAAAGGTACATGTTCAGCAAGAACAAAATCCTGATGGCAATCTTGTCGGAAGTTCCGATGGAAACATTAATCCTGTCGAAAACCCAATTCTGCCTGAAGGCGAAAACAAACCCGAAACTTCCGCTGTGTAAAAGAAGATAAAAGGTAATTATGCCAATGGGTTGCTAATATCCTTATATACTGCGATCTTTTCTCAATCATGAAAAAAGCTTCCGCCAAACGCATCCCCAAAGAAATACTCGATCTGGTTCGAGAGCAATCAGCTAAAACCGGTCATCACGAATCCGTTGGCACTGGCCGATGGAGTTTCATTCACGGCCTTCAAAAGGCGGTGAGGGATTTTGTAAAAAATACTTCCGGCCTCGATCCGCAGCTTTCACTCAGCTATCCGCAAGGCCCATCCGAAGATTTATTGCGCAGGGCATTTAACCTTAAAAGTCCGCCAGGGGCAACTCAATCGTTGCGGAATTTATTGTGCCTCTTTGGCACACAAAACCAACTCGACTGGAATGGGGTGATCAACAAACAATTTTTCGATAAACATAAAAACCTGCTTGACGCAGATATCGAGGAAGGCGAGGAAGAGGCGATGAAAAACATGGGCTCCGAAAAAATGGAATCCTTTGCCATGAAGATTGCCAGTGCGTTGTTCGAAAAACTTTCGAAGAAGGAAATAGATATTATTAAAGATCAGGTGGACGATGAAAAACTTCCGTCCCCTTTTGAAGATGGCAGCGAGGGGCTTTATATTCCATCGCTCAACGATCCGCAGAAGCCAGAGTTTCCGCCACGACCGTTTTATGAACCTAAGTTCCCCGCGTCAAATACTTTTCGGATTGATGTGCCTGGTTTTTCAAATGTATGGCTGAAGGACGAAAGCACCAACCCCACCGGCACGCACAAAGCGCGTATGGCCTGGGAAGTGCTCATCAAAGCCAAGCGGTATCATGTAAAAGAAGTTTCTATTATTTCTTCGGGCAGTGCCGCTGCCGCCATCCAGCATTTTCTTAATTTATACAAAGTAAACACGAAGCTGAAGGTGCTCATGGATTTTAACATCAGCAAGCACATCAAAGACTCGCTGCGCAAAATGGGTTGCGAAATATATGAGACCGATCTGGCCAAGCAGTCACTAAGCGGCAAAGACATAAAAGAACTTACACACAACAAAGAAGGTATCGACATTACCTACCGCGAAATATTAGACCGCTACAACGACAATTATTACGACTGGCTTTCGTATGAAGTGATGAACGAAAATCCTTCGTATTGTTTTGTGCCGTTTGGCACAGGCGATTTGTTTGTGAATATTTTGATCACAGCCGAACGTGAATTCAACAACCGCATCTATAAACACGACCCCCGGTTTTATGGAGACATTCAGAAAATCAGCCAGTGTCATTTTTTGGGTGCCACCACGCACGATGCCAACTCGCGCATGGACAAACTTTTTTCATACTACTTGCCTTCGCTTAACGACTACCAGTTTTACACCAACTCACTGATTCAAAACCAACGCATCGGCAACCTTTCGGGGATTTTGGAAGTGGACGAAAGTTTTATCGAAGAGGCGATGGACATCAGCAAAAAACATTCTTTACGTTGCGAGCCTTCGGGCATTGCCGGCCTTGCACTGTTGCTTCAAATGCGTGACGAACTGCCCAAGGATGAGAAGATGTTGATCATCAATACAGGCTCAACACAATATGTTGTTTGAGTTGTTGAATGTTATGCAAAACTAAATGGACTGTCAGTTTGAGGCTCTCGAAAACTGACTTGAGAAATCAAAACAGCCTGCGAGAACCACAGGCTGCCAAACAGTTTAATTGTTTTGCGTAACATCAGTTAGAAGGTGCTGCGATCCTCAACCATGAGTCCTGATCACTTAATCTTCATTTGGGCAAAGTAAGGATGGTCGGGATTTACAATCAACTCTTGTCTGTGCGGATGGATATGGACATCCATATCCTCAAGGGGAATAGCACCGAGCAATGGCTCGTTATCACCGGGCAGTACCATCGCATTTACGGAACACCTTCGATTTTTAAACCGCACCTCTAAAGGACCCACTACATCATATTCAACTATGTGGCCGTTGGCCAATTGTCCTTTGCGCTGCTCAAGCACGGGCAATTGCAATTGCTCCTGTATATTTTCATTGATGCACATATAAACACTGCCAGTATCTACCAGCATGTTCACGTGCATCCGTTTCACTTCGTCTTTACCTTTAATTTTATTGCGCACCAAAGCAAGATCATCGCCATTTATCAATTCAATATCTGCATACACAAGGTCCATGGTAGTAGTGGTTTGCATAAAATTACAAAAGTATGGCTGATTGTAATCTTCTCAGAATAATGCTTCTCAGAATAATGCTTCTCCCAATTTGTTGCTATTCAAAAGTTGAAGGCATAGTTCGGTTGGCTTCAAACTAAAAATTCATGGCTTATGACAAATAGAGTGAGCCAAATTCATCACGCTTGTTGGAGCAGATCTCCAACAGGGGCAAGGGGCGGGTAAAGGCAGTTAAGCCAATCTTTGCAATGGCAAAACTTCCGTGGCTCCTTACGGGAAAAATGAAAGCCACGAAAACAAGAATGCTCCTTTCGGTTATCGGGATTTTGATAGCAATAATAATTGTGGTTTTATTTTATCAGCAATAGACTGATTGATTACCACCCATCTTTTCATCAATTTTGCGCCATCACTTTTTCACTCATGGCCGAAACATTAGTTATAATACAATCCACCGACAAAGCAACACGCTATCAAACTTTGCTTCCTCAACTAGAAGCACTCACGTTGGGTGAGGCGGATGTTATCGCAAACCTTTCCAATATCGCAGCAGCCTTAAAGCAGACTATGGGTTTTTTTTGGGTGGGATTTTACATCGTAAAAAACAAGGAGTTGGTGCTGGGTCCTTTTCAGGGACCGATTGCCTGCACACGCATCGCCTTTGGCAAAGGTGTGTGTGGTGCCTGCTGGAAAGAAAAGAAAACGATCATCGTTGATGACGTTGAAAAATTTCCCGGGCACATTGCCTGCAGCTCCGATTCAAAATCAGAAATTGTATTGCCCGCATTTAAAAATGGTGAAGTGGCATTGGTGCTCGATGTGGACAGCGACAAGCTCCACGATTTTGATCAGACCGATGAACGCTATCTTGCGCAGGTGATGCACCTCATCGAAAAATTTCTGTAATACGATATGCAAAATTTGAAACAGCTTTACGCTGACCGTCAAGCTGAATCAACCTCAGCCCTTAAAGAGATAAAGAAATCACTTCAGTTTATTTCATTAGCAAGAATCGCTGCGGCCCTGCTTTTCATTTTTTTCGGTTACCTGGCGTTTTCCAATTCAACTTTCGGTTACGCACTTCCTCTGGCAGCTGGTATTTTTTTTGTTTTAGTATCGCGCTATAACAAAGCATTTCAAAAAAGTCAGGTGCTCGCAAATTTGGTGATGTTGAATGAACTGGAAGGCAAAGCCCTCGATCACGATTATTCATACTTTAAATCAGGGGAAAAATATTTAGACCCACACCATCCTTACAGTTATGATCTCGATGTGTTCGGCAAAGGATCCTTGTTTCAATACCTCAATCGCTGTGGAACGGAAATCGGTGAAAATAAATTGGCCACACTTCTTCTATCACCAGTTGCCTCTGCTCAAGATATTTATCATCGGCAGAAAGCTGTAAAAGATATTCATGACAAAATTCAGTTCCGGCAGAATTTCTGGGCGCATGCGACCTTGCACAAGGACAGCTCGTTGGAGTTGGAGAAACTCTTGGAGTGGCTCAAGCAGGAAAATTTTATTGAAGGCAAAACCAGTTACCAGATTTTGCTGATGGCCGGCCCGGCTATTACACTCTCCCTATTAGCAGTCACCATTTTAAACACTGTGTGGATGCCTGTTTTGATAGTAGCAATGGCCATTCAGTGGACAATCGTTGCGTTTCATTCCAAAAAGATAACACCCATACAAAATGCATTGGTAAAACATAAACATGCCTTGGAAAAATATGCAGTGCTGCTAAAACTTATTTCGGATCAGGATTTCAAGTCCACGTTTCTTCAATCAGTAAAGCAAGAGGCGTTGCATGCTTCCGTTAAAGTAAAAGAGTTTTCAAATCTTGTAAACGCACTCGAGTCGCGCATGAATGCCATTGCCAGCATGTTTGGAAATTCTTTCTTTCTGTACGATTTGCAATCGGTGAGGCGGCTTGAGCGATGGCGCCATACAAATGCCGCAGACCTTCCTCGTTGGCTCGAAGCCATTGCCGAGGCCGATGTACTTTGTTCGGTTGGCACGTTTCATTTTAATAATCCAGCCTATGCGTTTCCGGTTATTGACGAAAAACTTTGTGTTAAAGCGGAAGCTCTTGGGCATCCGTTGATCGCGTACGCAGAACGAGTTGACAATAATTTTTCGCAGGGCAACCCGGAGACAATCATGATCATAACGGGCGCCAACATGGCGGGCAAGAGCACATTCTTGCGCGCGGTGGGTGTCAATGTTGTGTTGGCCTTGGCTGGTGCGCCCGTGTGCGCAAAAAAATTTAGTTGCCCCCTCGTGGGTGTGCGCTCGGGCATGCGCACCTCCGATTCGCTGCAAGAACATCAATCGTATTTCTATGCAGAACTGCACCGCCTTCAAGGCATCATGGAAGAACTTCGGCTGGGCAAACCGCTTTTGATTTTGTTGGACGAAATACTGAAAGGCACAAACTCCACCGACAAGCAGTCGGGCTCGATAGCCATAGTTGAGCAATTGGTAAAACTAAATGCGCTGGTATTGCTGGCCACTCATGATGTGATATTGGGCGAATTGCAACAACGTTTTCCAGGCCGTGTTTGCAACGGATGTTTCGAAAG
>JAYVAI010000387.1:0-8592 GCA_043751075.1 Cyclobacteriaceae bacterium
CCCTTCAAAATAAATACTCTCCAACACATCACCATTCATTTTGGGAAGTGAAATACTAATGTGCGGGAACTCCCTTCTTATCCGTTCGATGATCGGCCACGTATCAGGTTCGCGTCTGCTTTCCATGGGCAGGAAAATATGGATGCACCTGACCCGCGATAAGTCAAGTTGGATGAAGAATTGATGATGGAGTTGGAGATTTAATTGTTGATATTCCTCCTCCGATAAGTCAAGGCGCTTTTGCAGGTAAATTTTTCTGGCCTCTTGCTTAGTCATAGGTCAAAACATTGAAACGGAAATCAAAGGGGTCAAGAGCAGTAAGTATTTTTTGGATGAAGGCAGAATCGTGCTGATAGAAATTCAAAAAATTGTCGGTACGCTCTTGCAAACTTCCGTTGGGGAACAAGGCATCCTTCACCGCTTCTAGTTGCCTCAACTTGTCGGAATGAAAACGCTTTTCTGCGCGAAGCATTTTTTTTTCTATTTTTTCCAATCCACTTGTGGCCCGCTTCGTCTCTGCCTCTACAAACTGGTTGAGCGTTGAATCAATTTGTGTGGCCCTTTCTTTTATGCTATTAAAAATGGCTGTAAGCGATTCAAGTTCTTTGCCAAGGCCAAGTTGGTGATTCGTATTTTTTGTGATCCAGAGATTGAAGAGCAGGTTTTTCTCCACAAACAAATCCTTCACACCCAGCTTTGTTTTTTCAAATTTCTTTGCCGTGGGCTGATCGATCACCATGGCAAAATTGCGCGGCATCAAAATAGGGAATGGCGTTTTGAAATGCTGAAACACATTTTTCAGTTGCAACCAATAAACCAACTCTGCTGGCCCGCCCACATAAGCCAAGTTGGGCAAAATCATTTCTTGATAAAGAGGACGCAGCACAACATTGGGGCTGAATTTCTCAGGCTCCACTTGAATCATCTTTTCAATCTCCTGCTTAGAGAATTGAATGTTCGTATCCACTACTTGAAAGTGATCCCCCACCTTCTCCAATCGGTTGCGAAGGCCGTCTGTTAAATAAAAAAAATTGATCTCGCGTCCATTCACCTGCGTGTGGTAGCCCAACGATTGCAATTGCTTGGTGGCTTCATCTACTTCTTTTTTGGAGGAGTGCAAAAATAAATCATCGGAGACAACGGAAGTAATCGTGCGCTTCAGTTCTCTGTCATCTCCATCCACCACCAGCAAACCCTCGTTGCCAAAAAGTGAATTGACATAATTTCTTACCGCCTCCGCTAAGTTTTTGCTTTTTGAATAAGCTTCTTTGAAGACCGTTATGTCTCCCGGCACTTCGTTCAATAAATTTTTGAAATCCTTCGTATGAAACCTGCCTACTGCGCCTTGCTGATCGGTTTCCCAAATGTATTTCTTCCCGTAAAGGGTAAAATATTTTATCTCTTCATAATCATGATCTTCCGATGCCATCCAGTAAACCGGTACGAAATTATTTTTTGGGTACAACTTTTTCAATTCCTTGCAAGCATTGATTACCGTGGCGATTTTGTAAATGAAATAGAGCGGGCCGGTAAAAATGTTGAGCTGATGGCCCGTGGTGATCGTGAACGTATCGGGCTCCGATAACAAAGAAATGTTTTTCTTGACGGGATCTTTCTGAATGATGTTTTTGTATTGGGTAGTTAGCGCGTTTACCAATATGCTGCGATGTGAAGGTGGGTAGGATTGTTTCTTGGCTTTGATCTGTTCTTTAAAATTCTCGGGCTTTGGAAACAGTGAGTAAAAATTTCTAAGTGATTCCTTCTGCTGGATGTAATCAAGAAAAAAATTGGAAAAGGAATGAGTTTCTGCAAAGGGTATTTTTTCAACGCGCATAAATCAGAAAGTTATCTAAACAGGTTGGGCTACAAGATCAAATTCGGTGGCACTTATCACTTTTGCGTTTACAAAATCCCCGATCCTCAGGTATTCGTTCGTTGCATCCAACAGCACTTCATTGTCCACTTCGGGCGAGTCGAATTCGGTGCGCCCAACAAAATCCCCCGACTCTTTCCGGTCTATCAAAACCTTGTAGGTGTTTCCGATTTTCGCTTGGTTCAGTTCAAGGGATATTCCTTGTTGCAAATCCATCAACGTGTCAACACGCTCTTGCTTCACTTCTGGGGGAACGTCATCGGCCATCGAGTAGGAGTGTGTATTGTCTTCATGCGAGTAAGCGAAAACCCCCAGCCGGTCGAACCGCATGGCCTCAACAAAGTTCATCATCTCATCAAAGTCGTGTTCCGTTTCGCCTGGGTGGCCGGCAATCAATGTGGTGCGTATGGCAATGCCCGGAACTTTTTCGCGGATGGTTTTTAAAAGTGTTTCTGTTTTTTCGCGGGTGGTGCCGCGCCTCATCAATTCAAGTATGCGCGTGGAGCCATGCTGCAAAGGAATGTCCAAATAGTTGCAAATGTTGGCACGCTGGACCATCACGTCAAGTGCATCCATCGGGAAGCCTGAAGGAAACGCATAGTGAAGCCGTACCCATTCAATGCCCTCCACATCGGACAGGCGCTGGAGCAATTCGGCAAGGTTTCTTTTTTTATAAATGTCGAGCCCATAGTACGTGGAATCTTGTGCGATCAACAACAATTCTTTCGTTCCCTTTTTGGCCAGGTTCTTTGCTTCAAGCACCAGTTCTTCCATAGGCCTGGAAATATGTTTGCCCCGCATAATGGGAATGGCACAAAATGAACAGGGCCTGTCGCACCCTTCCGAAATTTTTAAGTACGCATAGTGACTGGGGTTGGTGAGTATCCGCTCGCCTACCAGTTCGTGTTTGTAATTTGCATTCAGTTGCTTAAGCAAACGGGAGAGGTCGCGCGTGCCAAACCACGCATCCACATTGGGTATCTCTTTTTCAAGATCGGTTTTATAGCGTTCGGAAAGGCAGCCGGTTACATACACTTTTTCCACTACGCCTTCTTCCTTCGCGTCCACATATCGTAAAATTGTATCGATCGATTCTTGTTTGGCATTGTCGATAAACCCGCAGGTGTTGATGACCACTATGTTGGCATCATCTTTTTTGGCTTCGTGCGTTGTTTCAATACCATTGCCGCGCAGCTGTGTAAGCAGCACTTCCGAGTCCACTAAATTTTTGGAACAGCCGAGAGTTACAATGTTGACTTTCGTTTTTTTGTTGCCTTTTGTTTTCACTTAGTTAAATAAGGTGCGAATTTACTAAAAATACAGTCTGCGAAATTCTCAATTTCAATATTGGAGTTTGAATGCGACCACTATAACACGATTTTTTTGAAAATAGATTTTGCCGGAAACGACTGATATAACTGTGCTAAATCCAGGCTGGGATTCAGTATAAGAATGTGCTACAATACTGCCCTGATTTCGTCTTCTCCCACAATCAAGAGGGTTGATTTGTCAATCGTTTCCCGAATCAATGTCCAGTTCTTCTCAAAAAATAAGTGGAGCTGATGCAACGTATAATTTCCAAACTGAAAGTGAACGACTTTGGCGGGGTTGGCAATCAACACACATCTTGTGTAAAAATCAGCATCTTTGGTTAGGATGATCAATCTCTGCGCACACGCGTAGTCCCAAATTTTTTGATCGCTCATTCTTGTGTCGATATCAGACACAAATTCAAACTCAGGTGAATGAAAGTACTTAAAATGCCTTGGGAGATTTACATCAACTAAAAATTTTCTTTTCAAGCTGAAATCTTAAAAATGGATTTATCCATGTCAACAGCCAAAGAAGCGTAGTGAATGCAAGCGAAAATATCCTCCCTCTCAAGGTAAGGATAAGCCAGTAACAGATTTTCGATCGTCTCACCAGCTGCTAGAAAATCCAAAATTGTCTTAACCGTAATTCGCATTCCGCGAACAGCAGGTTTGCCATTGCATATTTGAGAATCAATTGTAATTCTATTGATCAGATTATCCATAGTTCAAATATACTGGTTACAGAGCCAGCAAAGCAAACGATGGGATACATCTAGTAATTTCAATTTCGATCCTGTTCAGCAATTAACGAATAAGCCACTCCTATTTTTCTACCTTCGTGCTGACCTAGCAAAGAGGAAACTTTTTACGAAAGCTTCATCAAAGCCGCAGGCCGCTATTGATAAAAAGCAAAACTTGTCATTCATCCCCGACAGCAACAGTTATATTTGCCAGTTCAACTGATACAAAGTGAGAAATGTTCATTTCATTTTATTGATCTATCTACTGGCAGGTTGCTTGAACGAGCCCGATTGCATCGTTACGGACAACAACTTGGTTAAGATCAGATTTAAGTCGGACTCCAAAACGCTGCGCGAAACCACATTTACAAAGATCACCGTTTCCGGTGTGACAAAAGACTTCTCAACGGCAACCAAAACCTCTTCGGTGCAATTGCCGGTGGCACCTGATAAACAAGATGTAATTTTCACGTTTGTATTTGAAGGCCGCACAGAAACCATACAACTTGCTTACAGGGCAACCCCACAGGTAATTTCTCCATCCTGCGGTGCGTTTACCAATTATTCCGACCTGATCGTAACGGAATCTTCGTTCGATTCATTGAATGTAACCACTAACCGCTTGCTCATCAATGCACCTAACAACATTGAAATTTTTATTAAGTAGCCTGCTGGTTTTATTTCTGCAAGTGGCCGAAGCACAGGTGACGCAGGAAGCTATTGATTCACTGAAGCGGATACAAAAGCCAGTGGCCTTGCGCATTGGCACCGACTTGATTGTGCTTGGCAAAAATTTTTTTGACAGACCTTTGACCGGGTGGGAAATAAATGCCGATGTGGACTTTGGCCGCTATTATCTCGCCTTCGATTATGGATCGTGGTCGCGAAAAGATAGTTTGAACAACGGCTACTATACCAATGATGGCCGCTACTACCGCATGGGTGTGGATGTAAATTTTTTATTGAAAGACCCTGACAAAAATATGTTCTTCATTGGTTTCCGCTATGGCCGCTCTGCTTTTCGCGAGAACCTGACGTATGAAATCAAGACCGATGATTTTGGGACCATTGAAAGGTCAATTGCCAATGCCGGCACCACGGCAGGATGGGTGGAACTCACCACAGGTTTGCGCGTAAAAATCTGGAAGAACTTTTGGATGGGCTATAATGGGCGGATAAAATTTTTACCGGGCATTAAAAATAATAACGGCTTCGAAACATACGACATACCGGGCTATGGGCTGTGGTCAAAGAAATTGTATTGGGGTTTTAACTACCAGATTTTTATTAAGATCCCTTTTCGGAGAGGGAAATAAACCGGGGGGGTTAAACGCAGAGGACGCAGAGTTTGACACCCTTCTCTTTGCGGACCTCAGCGCTGGTTTATATTTTTTATAAAGGGTTGGGTCAACCGAATAAACTCAGAGGCTTGCTCCATTTTAATTCACCGCTTTCAGCAGCGCGCTTACAAATCCATCCAACGAATTGTTGTCGATCCATCGCACCACGGCAACCAGGTCATTCTCTTTATCTACATAAATCATGTTGGTGCCATTGCCAATATGAGTGAAAGCCGTAGTGGGCGCGCTTGGCAAATATTTTTTATCCGCATTCAAAAAGTAATTCATGAATCCATAACCAACTTGGGCGGTGGTAGGCGTGGCCGACCATTTCAACCATTGTTCCGAGAGAAGTTGTTTATCATTCCACTTGCCGTTGCGAAGTGTTAGGTACCCAAAGCGCGCCATGTCGTAGGCGTTGATGATCATGCCGCCACCCCAATGGCCGCCACCGCTAACCGATTGCACAATGTTTCCGTCCAGTACAATCCAGGAATTATCGTAACCATACCAGCGCCACGTGTTGGAAGCATGGATAGGATCCATAATATTTTCCTTTAGCACGTGGGGCAATGGTTTGCGCCACACATTTAATGCAGCAAGGGCAAGCACATTCACCCGCGTGTCGTTGTATTCATACACAGTGCCCGGAGGATTTCTTTTTCGCGTAAGCCATTCTTTGGGGTCCGCACTGGGGCGATCGGCCCAATCCGGTTTTCCCCAAAGGGTTCCTTCCCAGTCGCTGGTTTGCCGCAGCAGGTCATTCCAAGTAATCGTTTTGTTGTGGGGCGTATCAAACAGGGCTACCATTTTTGCGTGAAGAAATTGATCCGCTTTGTTGAACAGTTGAACAGGTGTATAAAGTTGAACTGGCGGCATGTACTGATATACCGTATCACTCACACGGTCGATCAACCCTTTGTCGTACGCCAAACCAACGGTGGCGGAAAGAAAACTTTTTGTAACGCTGTGCGACATGTCTGGTCGCCATGGTTCGCCCCACTCGGCAATCACGTATCCATTTTTGATAATGATGCCCGTAGGTGCGCCACGATCCTTCAGAGGCCCTATGGCATCACCAAAGGGTTCTTTCCCAAATGTTTGATAATGGTTTTGCTCCATGCTGCGCATACTCTTTGTTTCGTTGGCAATGGCAAAGTCAATGGCCTCTTTTACTTTGGCCGCATCCATGCCCACCTCTTCTGGCTTTTTGTGTATCCACTCCTTGTCGGGAAAATAATAGGTTGGAGTTGCCGGCTTTTTCTTCTGCGAAAAACAGGGCAATGAAATAATTACCAACAACAACGAGAGAAACAGCCGGTTCATAGTATGAAATGATTTAGTGAGGAAAGGTAGGCATTCGAAATGAAGGTAGAGACAAAATGCAGCTTTGCCACAAAGCCTTTAACCCGGGTGCATGACAAATTGCACCAATGCACAATTTAAAACCACAGAAAAAAAAGGGACGCGCCTTCTTCTCTTGCCCAACCTTAGTAGAGGAGAAATCACAGAGAAAAGTCAAACCTTATTACCTTTTTATGGGCAATCAGAATAAGGTAATAAGGTTGAGCGTCATCTTATAATTTGTTTTGTACTAAGGTTGGGCAACACATCTTATTCAACCCTGCCTTATTTTGATTAAAGCTAATCAGGTTTGAGGTGCAATTTGTCATGCACCTAATGCACCCTAAGCCCCAGTATTTTTTTAGGAATGGAAATCCTATCTTTGCCATCCATAAACGTGATTTCTGATGAGCAAAAAAAGTAGCAACGCATTGATGGCCTTTTTGGCCGGAGCGGCAGCAGGTGCCATTTTGGGCATCTTGTATGCCCCCGACAAAGGATCCAATACCCGGGAAAAACTTTCCTTTCAGCTGGACAAATACAAGAAAATATTAGAGGCTTTTCTTGCCGATGTTGTTTCGGGCAAAGAAACCCCATTGACCACCGAAGCCAAATCGCAAGGCCAAAAAGTGGTGTCAGAAGCAAAAGACAAAGCACAACGGCTGCTGGATGACGTGGATGAACTTTTAGAGCAGATACGTGGAACCAAGAACAGTTAATGAATTGTTAATCGTATGATTTAAAATTGAAAATATAATCGTTACCCATAGTTTTGAACCTTAATCAACAAAAAAATCAACATCAAAAAAATATGAAAATCGCAATCAAACTATTGTCTGTGTTGGCCTTGGCCATTGTGATCTTGGGTTGTAAGGACCGGGCGTCCGAAAAGCGGATTGCCGAACTGGAAAGCCGCCTAGCACAAATTGAAGGGAATAAAAACAGCGCGGTAACCACCACCACACCAAGCGTAACCCCGGAAGTGGCACCGGCCGCTGACGTAAAACCCGAAGGGCCACTGCCGATGATCAATTTTGAAAAAACAGATCACGACTTTGGCACCATCACCGAAGGCCGGAAAGTAACTTACACGTACAAGGTAAAAAATACGGGCGAGGCTCCATTGATTATCCAAAATGCACAGCCGTCATGCGGATGCACGGTTCCCACTTGGACGAAAGACCCAATCCCTGTCGGAGAATCAGGAGTGGTGACGGCCGAATTCGACAGCAGCGGAAAACCAGGGATCAACAACAAAACCATCACAGTAACGGCCAACACCTGGCCAAAGGTCACAACGCTCCGGTTCAAGGCAATGGTTACGCCTAAAGCGGAAGCCGTAGGCCCCGTTAAGTAAAGCATCAACAGTAAACATCCACGGTAATCCCAAACCTGTGCCATCGGGTTTGGGATGATTGTTTTAATAGGATAACTTTGCAGCCCAAAATAAAAAACGTATGAATTCAATCTTATTACAGGCACAAACAGGCGGTAACTCAATGACCATGCAACTGCTCTTTATGGGCGCAATCATTGCCGTGTTTTATTTCTTTATGATCCGCCCTCAGCAGAAAAAAGCAAAAGACCAAAAGAAGTTTACAGAAGAAATCAAGAAGGGCGATTATGTAGTGACCATTGGCGGCATGCACGGGCGCATTGCAGAAATTGAAGACGACACGTTTGTGCTCGAAGTAGAGCGTGGCGGAAGGATCAAATTTTCAAAGTCATCCATTTCCATGGATTCAACAAAAGCAGCAGCAGGAAAGAAAACTGCCTGATTTTTTTTTTTCATCAACGCCTGCTTTTAATGTGGGCTTTTCACAGCATGAACTTGGTTCGGGTTTTTATTAATCTATTTCAATTTAACCGGACAAACTGGAAGGCTGCGATGCTGTGCTTTTTGGCGGCAGCTATCTTCTGGATATTCAATGCCTTTAACAAAAGCCACTCCTCCACCATCCGGTTTCCGTTGCAGTTTAGCT
>JAYVAI010000388.1:0-3254 GCA_043751075.1 Cyclobacteriaceae bacterium
GCTTCCTTTTACATCGGGTGCAAACACTAAACTTTGGTTATCGAACAACGTGTTTTCAATTTGCACTTTCAAATGTTGTGTGTCGAACGGGAAGTCGAGCACGTTCCAGTTTTCTTTCATCACGGCTTTCATTTTCATGATGGCCCACGCCTTGGTGCCGAGGCTGTCGAGAATAATTTCCGGTGGGTCTATTGCCTTTGCGTTGGGTATGTCAAGTTGTTTGGTAAAATCAAATTCAGGATTGCCATATACAAACCACAACCAGAAGCGCATGGTGTATTCTTTATCACGGAAGTTTATGTCGTGCACACTGATCACATAAGCGCCCACTTTTACGGTGTCGGGCTGGGCTTGTGCAAATTGAAGGGATGAAATTAAAATTAAAAGTGTGAGTACAAATAGCTTCATAGGGAATAGCGTTATGTTAACTCTAAAATGACTTTATTAAATTGACATGGTACAATTGACTACATCAATACCGAAACAATCGATCCAATCAAATAGTCTTTTATATTTTTTCACACCTTTTTTTGCACTCATCACCCAACCCCCTCACTTCAGCGTCAGCTCTGCAATTATATTCTTGGCCCCGCCCAACTTATCAATGCACCACAGCACGTATCGGATGTCCACATTGATGGTGCGGTTGAGGTCTTTATCGAAGGCGATCTTATGGCTCAATGCTTCATAGTTGCCATCGAAGGCCAAGCCGATCAGTTCGCCATTGGCGTTGAGCACCGGTGAACCAGAATTGCCACCCGTGATGTCGTTGGTGGTGATGAAGGAAACAACCAGGTCGTTGGTGCGTGCGTCTTTGTAAATACCATAATCTTTTTTCTTCACGGCTTCAATCAATTCTTTTGGCAAGTCAAACTCATAATCTCCCGGCACATATTTTTCCATCACGCCCTTCATCGTGCACACGTAGTCATAAAATACCGCATCGCGCGGGCGGTAGGATTTCACGTTGCCCGTGCTCAGCCGCATGGTGAAGTTGGCATCGGGGTACAACGCTTTGCCTTTGTTCATTTCCAAAATGCCTTTCATATAGATACGGCTCAGGTCATTGTTCTGGTTGGTAAACTCATTCGACTTTGGCTGATAATTCGTAACATAGTTCTTAACGAACGAAACAGCGTAGTGATAAGCCGGGTCTGTCTTCAACGAGGTCGAGTCGGGGTTGGCGATAAAGGCATTCCACTTTGCATCGTCCAAGATCATTGTCTTGCCGAACACATCGGCCGCATATTTTTTATAGGTGGCTTCATCGTTCAGGTCTCCATACTTTGTGCGCAGCATGGCATAAAAGCCAGCGGGATGTTGAGCTTCATCAATATCAGTGTAAAACATGTGGGCGGTGGCTGCCATGATATTCTCATCAGAAGGTTTGTTCTCATTGGATAGAAACAGGGCGCGTGTACGGTTTACGCTTTCAGCCACTTTTTTTATTTCGTCCTGTGTAGGGTTCTTTTTTGTAAGGGCCCGCTCCAATGCCTGCAACGATGTGGCATAGCCTGCCAGCGGTGAACCCAGAATGCCTTCATTGATATAGGTGCGGTGCTTGGTGTAGGGCCACCATTCTTTATATGCCTGTTCGAATTTTCCAAACAGGTTTTCATATTCCTTTTTGGAAAATGAATTCTCCTGTGCGGGCTTCTCCATCGTCCATTTTACGAATTTTTCCTCTTCGGCTTTTTTCTGACCGTACACATCATACTTCAAAAGTTGTTTCGCTTCGCCATCAAAAAATTTCCAGTAGTTGGCAATGCCCGCATAGTTTGAGGCAAGTTGCAAACGCACGGCATCGCTTTTTTTCATTTCGTCAAACATCAGTTTGAGGCGCACATCACGCAGGTTTACGATGGCGGGGTTCTCAATCTCCGTTTTTATTTTTACAGCCAGCGAAGTCTCGTATCGGGTGGTGCCTCCCGGATAGCCGAGTATCATGGCGAAGTCGCCATCCTTCACACCTTTGGTTGACACATTCAAATAATATTTTGGTTTGAGCGGAATATTATCAGCAGCATACTCGGCAGGCTTTCCCTCTTTGTTCATATACACACGGAACACAGAAAAGTCGCCTGTGTGGCGCGGCCATTCCCAATTGTCGGTGTCGCCACCAAATTTGCCAATGCTTTCGGGGGGTGTGCCCACCAAGCGCACATCGCGGTAACGCTCATAGACAAACACGAGGTATTGATTGTTCTTAAAGAATGGCACCACGCGTGCTTCCAAGTTGGTGCCCTCGGTTGACTTCTTTGCTATTTCGCCAGAAACTGTTTGCAACTTGGCGGCACGGTCGGCACCGCTCAATCCTTTCAGCGACTCTTCTACCTCTTTGGTCACATCGCTGATGCGCACCAGAAACTGCACCGACATGCCCGCAGCCGGAATCTCTTCCGCTTTGCTCTTGGCCCAAAACCCATCGCGCAAATAATTTTTCTCCACCGTGCTGGCAGCAGCAATGGCACCATAGCCGCAGTGGTGATTGGTAAATATCAATCCTTCTTTGCTAACGATCTCGCCCGTGCAACCTCCGCCAAAAATGATGATGGCATCCTTCAGCGAAGATTTGTTCAAACTGTACAGTTGCTCTTTGGTCAGTTTAAGCCCGCGCTTCACCATGTCGTTGTAGGTCTGGTCGCCCAGCAAGTACAGCAGCCACATGCCCTCATCGGCACGCGCAAAGAGAAATGCAAATACAAAAAGGAGGGAAAGTATTTTCTTTTTCATAGGATTGATTTTTGAATGAACAATTTAAAGTAAAAAAAATTGAAAGCCAATGGATGTTAAGTTGAAGTGTGTGCTACAGATTGCAACAACTACTTCAAATTCAGAAAAATGATAAAAGATAGTGTTTTTTTGCTTGTGTATTAAAACTAAATCCCTTGGAGAATCATTGTTTTGAAACTCGAGTGCGCTGGCCCGACAAAAAGGCGGGGGAGCGGTGGGATGCGGGGGGAAGCATCTTTTTGTCTTGACTTTTTTCCCCAATGGGATGCCTTTGGCGTGGGTACTTTTTTGTGTCAAGACAAAAAAGTGCCAAATCAACAATTGAAACTGAATTCATACAAACTAAGTATGATGGACGAAAACTGTGTACCTGGAGTAGGACTCGCAAGTGAAACCGATGGAGACTGGGTTGGCAAAAATCACACTGATGTTCCAATTTTTTTTATCAAAAAAGGAAAAAGCCTATTCAATAGCCCACGTCATCTCCCCGTCTTTGCCATCCATTATCTGAACTCCTTTTT
>JAYVAI010000389.1:0-8584 GCA_043751075.1 Cyclobacteriaceae bacterium
CAACAATTTTTCCAACAACTGCTGCCTTGTCAGCGTAACCTAAAACTTTTGCAATGTCAGTCGCTGTGCCTTCGTGTCTGCTCATCGCATACATCGTCCTAAATATTTGCAAATCGTCCGCATGTGTAAGTTGGTCGTCTTGCAAAATGTCCTTGAAAAGGTCGCTACTAATATTTGGTGTTTCTGTCGCCATACGGTTGTTGCGTTTTGTTTTTAATGCTCATTCAAGGCACGAAAGTTTGAGGTTGCACGGTCGCCCAATAATGGCACACAACATCTGCCTATACACACTTCAATATACCAAAAGGTACATATATCACTCAATTTTAAATTTGGTTTATCCATGATTCCCCGCTATGTCTTAGCGTTCTTCAAACAAGTACATCTCAGTATCTTCCTATTGTCAACCATCCTATTTGTTGGTGAGCCTCTGCCACACCTATCGCACAACACCAACTAAGGCGAGGCACATCACCAATAAAACCAAACACAAAATTTGTTTTAACCTTTCCAATTCTTCAAATTTGAATCCATGCCACTTCAAGCGTCCAGAATCCAGCACCCAGAATCCAGCATCTCGTAACCCTAAACCCCAACCATGAAAAACCTAATCCTTCTCGTCACCTTAATTTTTTTTAGTTCAACCCTTCTCTCCCAATCCTTTGATCCGAAATTATTTTCACAATTGAATTTCCGCTTCATCGGGCCGGATGGCAACCGCATGATTTCCGTGGTGGGCGAGCCGGGCAATCCGAATGTTTCATATTCGGGTGCTGCTTCGGGCGGTATATGGAAAACCGAAGATGCAGGCATCACCTGGAAATCTATTTTTGACGACACCGAAGATTCTTCCATTGGCGCGTTGGCCATTGCACCCTCCAACCCAAGGGAAGTGTGGGCTGGCACAGGCGAAACATTTTTGATACGCCCTGCCCATGCTGTTGGTAATGGAGTTTATAAATCAAGCGATGCCGGAAAAACGTGGAAGAACATGGGCCTCGAAAAAACATTTCGCATAAGCCGCGTGATCGTTCATCCCACCGATACCAACACGGTATATGTGGCGTCCACGGGCCATGTGCATGGGCCACAACAAGAGCGCGGTGTTTACAAAACTGTTGATGGAGGAAAAACTTGGGAACGTGTTTTTTTCGTCAATGAAAACACCGGCTGCTCCGACCTCAGCATCGATCCTCAAAACCCCGACATACTTTTCGCGGCCATGTGGCAAGCCGATATTCGCACCTGGAATTTAAGCAGTGGAGGTGAGGGCAGTGGAATTTATCGCACCAAAGATGGCGGCAAAACCTGGGAGCCTCTGCGCAATGGATTGGAAAGCGGACCGGGTCATCCCGTTGGAAAAACTTCTGTGGATATATCTTATTCGAACCCAAAAAGAGTATATGCATTGGTGGAAGACACCGAGCCGCGTCTCTATCGCTCAGATGATGGTGGCGACAGTTGGATGTTGATGCAGAAGGACCACTCCATGGGGCAGCGTGCTGGATATTACACGCGCCTTCGCGTATCCACTGCGGACGAAAATATTGTTTACACCATTTGCGTGGGCATCAAAAAATCAATTGATGGAGGAAAAACTTTTGTAAAAGATTTTAATCAATGGGCACCGGGTGGCGACAATCACGATATGTGGTTCGACCCGAAAGATGGCAACCGGATTTTATGCGCACATGATGGTTGCTTGAACATGACCTACAACGGTGGCAAAACCTGGCGCAATGTCAATTTGCCCATCGCGCAAATGTATCACGTGGCCGTGGACGACCGGATTCCTTATTGGGTGTATGGCAACCGGCAAGATGCGTGGAGCTATCGGGGGCCGAGCCGCTACCTCGGTGGCAACAGTATTCCGTTGGGCGCATGGCATGGTGTGGGTGGCTGCGAAAGCGGGTTTGCGCAGCCCGATCCATTCGACAATAATATTGTGTGGTCGGGATGTTATGATGGAGGCTTGGATATTTTTGATCTCACCACCATGCACTCACGCGATGTGCGCGTGTGGCCGCAAACGCAAATTGGTGCCGCGCCTGCCGATGCAAAATATCGCTGGCATTGGAATTTTCCGATGGTGCTTTCAAAGCATGTGAAAGGAAGAGTGTGGGTGGGCAGCCAATATGTGCACGAAACAAACAATGGTGGGCAAGGCTGGCAGGTGATCAGTGCTGATCTCACTACCAACGACAAAACCCATCAACGAAATTCGGGAGGCATGGCGAGCGATAATTTAATGACGTGGGATGGTTGCACACTTTATTCTATGGCCGAGTCGCCCGCGAAAGCAGGAGTGTTGTGGACGGGCAGCAACGATGGGCAGGTAAACGTAACGCAAGATGGCGGCAAAACCTGGACGAATGTATCGGCAAACATTCCGGGCTTGCCCCAGTGGGGAACCATCCGGCATATTGATGCATCGTATTTTGATGCGGGCACATGCTATCTCGCAGTGGATGCACATTATGTGGGCGACTTTGGAACGTATGTTTATAAGACTACCGATTATGGAAACACCTGGAAGCGGCTTGAAATAAATTTGCCCGCCAACAATTCCAATTTTGTAAATCAAATAAAAGAAGACCCAGACAAGCAAGGCTTGCTGTGGTTGGGCACCGAGAAGTCGCTGTACTTTTCGCCCGATGATGGCAAGAACTGGATCCATCTCAAAAACAATTTGCCCCCTGTTCCGATTTTCGGAATAGAAATCCAGCGCAACTTTAAAGACCTCGTGATCGGCACGTACGGAAGAGGAATTTATATTCTTGACGACATAACACCCATCCGCGAGTTTAGTGAACAAGTTCAAAATTCAGAAGCACATCTCTTTTCAATTCGTAAAGCTTACCGCTTTCAGGAAATCAACGGCATAAAAACCGATGACAGTTATGTGGCTGGAAAAAACCCACCGGATGGTGCCGACATTAATTATTATTTGAAGGAAAAATCAAAAGACTCGGTGGAGATTGTTGTGCTCAATGCACGAAATGAAATGGTTAGAAAAATAAAAGCCACCAACAAGCCGGGAGTAAATAGGGTGTGGTGGGATTTGCGCCTGCAACCATACGAGCTGCCAAAGCTGCGAACACAACCCAGAGGAAAGGAGTGGGTGACCTTGAATGACAAAGGCGAGCGCAACATGTTCATCTTTGATTTGGATATTGGGCCCGGCCAAACACCGCCCTTGGTTCCGCCAGCAACTTATACCATCGTGCTGAGGGCAAACGGAAAAGAGTACAAGCAAGCTGTCATCGTGTTGAAAGATCCCAACACAAAAGGAACGGAGCCAGAAATTTTAAAGCAATACAGTTTTGGTATGAAAATTTTCAGTTCGGTAAATACCACACTGCAATTGATTGATGAAATGGAAAAAATGCGCGCTACACTTTTGTTGAAGAAGAATGATAAAAGAGCATTAGCATTGGAGGAAAAAATCTATCAATTGGAGGCGGCCCTTCACGATGTGCACCAGACAGGCGCGCGCATGGATATTTTCAGAAACCCGCCACAGGTGTTGGAGCGGCTTTTTGCCTTGGCCAAAGAGGGTCAGGTTTCGAGTGCCGATGCGCCCCCCAACGATCAGCAGCAGGAGGTCTATCAGTTGACATCGGGCAGGCTGGCCGAGGTGCAAAGCCAGTTTGAGTTGATTAAAAAATCCCCCGAAATCAAGCGGATTGAAGGAAAATAGCTTTCCAATATTAAGTTTTCGCAACCTCTTGGTATTGCAGGCCTATCGGGATAATTTAGGGTTAAATACAATGTTTTATGAAAAAATTACCACTCATGGGAAAGAAGGAAATCCGCCTGCTATTAGGCGACTCCTTGCAGCAAACTGTCAACTCTTTGGGAGTTACCAAATCGAAAAAGAAAACCGTGCGGTTGATCAATAAATCAGCTAAGCGGATTGCCGAATTGGTAGCGGCCCAGATAAAAAAGGAGATGAAAAAAATCAAAGGTGAAAAAACCACCAACGGCAAAGTACCGAAAGCGAAGAATGGGAAGACCCTCAAGCTGAAAGAAAAAAAAAGAATAAGTGAGTCTGCACTGCAAACCGCGTAGGTTGCAAAACCATCAGGAAGGGGCCTTATCAAAGGCCCTTTTTCTTTTGTAAAAATTCAAACAAACTTATGTTCATCAAGATGAGAACCATCCCATAAAAAGTATCTTCAATAGGAATTGTGCCTAAGCGTATGCCGAGGTTTTCAGCATTGTTATACCACACCACCTCTTCTTCAATCCCCGTTCCCGTAAGGATGCCGTTCACAATAAAAAATGGGACCAGGATAAAAATAAAAGCGACATAAAATTTTCCGAGGTAATCGCTTTTCCAAACCCACCGATGGAGATTGAGAAAAACAGAAGCCAGAATAAACGTTACGGAAGTGTACCACCGATCGAAAAAAATTACGCCCATCAAAAAGAGAACAGCTGCCAGCACATCGGTAATTAAATCTTGCCTGGCGCGCGTCATTCTCCAGGCGATTAAATAATTCACCGCTTCGTAGGTAAAAACGCAGGAATATGGAATGCACACAAAGAAAAGTATCTCTTCAATGGGCAACGACAAAAAGTAGATGCCCGACAAGTAGCGTGGATTAAAACCCCACACGCCCATTTGTGTGAACCACTCATCCCACACAATAAAAAAAAGAGCGAATATAAGAATGGCCAACCACAGGTATTTCCACTTCTTCGAAAAATTTGATTTGGGATAGAAACTGAACAGGAGCGGAAAAATGATGGTGAAAAAATCAATGGCGAGATAGAGATATTTCTCCGGGATCATTTTGAGGGGATTTTTTTGATAAAGCTCGCGCTCCTTGAGCTGTGAACAATTCCTATGATTGAAATGACTTTCCCCTCAACTTTAAAAATAACTTTATAGTTTTTGCACATTGCCTGACGGTATATTTTTGACTTTGTCCTTCTCGCTGGGCATTCTGGATAAAAAGTTGGGAAGCTTGGTATGTCCTTTAAAATCTTTGACTCGATGGCCGCTACAACCTCAGACGCTACGGTTGGTTTAAAATCATTAAACGCAATGTATTGGTAAATTTCTTCGAGGTTGCAAAATGCGTAGTTAGAAATCCTTACTTCGTATTGCGAAGTTCTAAGCATTTTTTTTTAAACTCCTCTGGGGTCATATAGCCACTTTCGTCAGATTCCCGTACCATCGAAATAAACTCTTGGTCACTCATTGCCTTGCCGGGTTGAGTATAATCCTTGAGCCGTGTGATTTTAGTCTTTTTCTGAATAACATTCATAAGCGAAGATATAAATTTTAAATCACTGTGTTTCCTTCCGTTCCGTCTTCAAAGAAAATTTCTTTGGCTCATATTTTTTGGGGGCATATAAAAAACCAAACGCTTCGCAACCTTCTTTGCTGTGCTTGGCATGATGAATATAATGGGCGTGGATCATGCGCTGCAAATACCGGCTCCGCTTTCTGGGTAGCCACCGTATCCGTTGATGTACGATGATGTCGTGAAAGATGAGATAAAACAATCCATAACAAAAAATGCCCAAAGCCACGGCAAACAAATAGGGGCTCTGATACACAAATGATGAAATGATAAATAAACCAATGGAAGGAATGCTGAACACCACCGCGAACCAATCATTTTTTTCCAGCGCATGGTCGTGCACAGTATGATGCGATTTGTGCCAGGTCCATAAAAAACCATGCATCACATATTTGTGGGTGAACCACGCCATAAACTCCCAAAACAAAAAGGTGCTGATGGTGATGAGGGAGCAGAGCACAATTACTTTCCAATCCATACTTTTTATTTAGCTTCTGGTTGTTCTGATTTTTCTAGTTGACAAAAGACAAAATGCAATTGACAAAAATGTTTTACGTGAGTCACACAGGTGTCAGGGGCTGACTAAAAAGTCCCTCTGTCATCGCGGCCTTTGAGCCGCGATCTCCTTTTTGCGCTGATAATTGGGATGCCGGGTCAAAGCCCGGCATGACACACCGAACGATTTGGACTTTTAGTCAGCCCCAGACGCCTATACAAAGCCTAAACTAAACGACATTGATTGCATTTTGTCAATTGTCAGTTTGCCTTAAAATATTCCTCCAACACCTTGAAACGATAATCAAAAATACGGTTTACCTCGCGGCCAACAAAAATGAAATGTGCCAGCCTGCCCAATGAACCTAATGGTATTGCATAGGTGACTTCATCCGTCATCTCCACACCGCCCGGCACTTCCTTAAAGTGGTGCTCATGATGCCACATAGCGTACGGCCCGAAGCGTTGCTCATCAACAAAATAAAATGGTTCTTTCACATGCGTGATCTCTGTTACCCAATTCACTTTAATGCAGGGAAGCACACCTAACCGGTAGCGGATTATTTGTCCCGCATACACCTTGTCGCCACTGGCATGCAAAATTTCAAAGCCCATGTGCGCAGGGGTGATCTTGGCGAGGTTACCGTGCGCAGAAAAAAACTCCCAGGCCTGAGAGCGTGAAATGGGCAAAAATTGTGTGCGCTTGAGGTTATATATTTTCATGCGATATTCTAACAGGAAATAGGATAAAGAGTTATAAAATAAATTGGGAAAATAATCTTGGTCTGTAAAAACAGTTTTAAAAGTGCCTTTAAATTCTCAATTTTAGAAACCATTTTAAATTATGAGGATAGCATTTACAACTGTAGCCCTGTTCGTGTTCGTTTTGACGGGAAGCCAATGCACCAACGAACGGAACTCTGTCGGCAAAATCGATTCCGTTGATTTCAACCTCCACATCCGCCCAATTCTATCCGACCGGTGTTTCAAGTGCCATGGCCCTGATGCCAACCAGCGCAAGGCAAAATTGCGCCTCGATACACGTGAAGGCGCAGTGGCTGCCTTAAAAGACAATGCGAATGCTCATGTCATTGTGCCAGGCAAGTCCAGTCAATCCGAAATGTTTATACGGATATCGTCATCGGACACATCCATCCAGATGCCTCCACCCAAGTCAAATTTATCGCTGACAGAAAAAGAAATTTCTCTGATCGAAAAATGGATTGATCAGGGTGCGAAGTATAAACGTCATTGGGCTTTTATTCCTCCCATAAAATCAAACCCACCTGAAACTGAAAGGCAGGATTGGGCATCGAATGAAATAGATCACTTTGTGTTGGCCAATATGGAAGCAACGGGATTGCAGCCAAACGCACAAGCAGACCACGAGCGTTTATTGAAAAGGGTGAGCTTGGACATAACCGGGTTGCCACCAACCATTGAAATGCAAAACCGTTTTCTTAACGATCCATCCGATAAGGCTTATGAAAAAATGGTTGACGAATTGTTGGCGCAGCCGCAGTATGGCGAGCGCATGGCTTTGTATTGGATGGATGTGGCGCGCTATGCCGATTCGCACGGCTATCAGGATGATGGGCTGCGCACCATGTGGCCGTGGCGCGATTGGGTGATCCATGCGTTCAACAAAAATTATCCATACAATCAGTTTGTTACCTGGCAATTGGCCGGTGACCTATTGCCAAATCCTACCAAAGAACAATTGCTGGCCACGGGCTTCAACCGTAATCATAAGATCACCCAAGAGGGTGGCATCATAGACGAAGAGTATCGGATTGAATACGTAACCGACCGCACCAATACGTTTGGAAAATCTTTTCTGGCTCTTACGTTCGAGTGTGCCCACTGCCACGATCACAAGTATGATCCCATTTCGCAAAAAGATTATTATCGCACGTTTGCATTTTTCAACCGTGTGCCGGAAAAAGGTTTGGTGGGCGACATCACGCTGGCATCCCTTGCCGATCCTCCGAAAATAAAAATCACTACCGAAGAAGTAAAAAATATTTTAACGTTCATCAATAAAAAGGATACAACACCCGTGGAAGTGATGGTGATGAAAGACACTTCGTGGAGACGACCGACTTATGTGCTAACCCGTGGAGCGTATGATGCACATGGTGAACAAGTGAATATTGGTTTGCCTCCTGGCATTTTGCCGTACGACTCTACCACATTTGGCAACAACCGATTGGGTCTCACCAAGTGGCTGTTCGATAAGAAGAATCCGCTCACAGCCCGCGTGTTTGTCAATCGTATGTGGCAGGAATTTTTTGGCCGTGGCCTGGTTAAAACCTCTGGAGATTTTGGCATGCAGGGCGAAATGCCATCGCACCCCGAACTACTTGATTGGCTTGCCGTTGATTTTAGCATGAATGGTTGGGACATAAAGCGGTTGATAAAACAATTTGTAATGACATCGGCATACAAACAATCATCATCCATGAGCAAAGAAAAGCTGGCTGTAGATCCGGATAATATTTTGCTGTCGCGTGGGCCCCGCATGCGCTTAACAGCAGAGGGAGTGCGCGATCTGGCTTTAGCGAGCAGTGGTTTGCTGGTGAAAGAGATTGGAGGCCCAAGTGTGAAAGTATATCAGCCGAAAGGAATTTGGGAGGCTTCTACTTCGGGGCGCGGGCTTTCGCGATATGTGCAAGACCATGGCGAAAAACTTTATCGCAGAGGGATTTATTCGTTTATAAAACGCACCGTGCCGCCACCGGGCATGCTGGTGTTTGATGCCAGCAACCGCGACC
>JAYVAI010000390.1:0-8570 GCA_043751075.1 Cyclobacteriaceae bacterium
CTTTAGTCCCAAACACAAAACCGCCCGTACACCTAAGAAATTTCTGATGATTGATTTTCTTTGTCAAGGTCAGCGATAAATGACCGTGTCTTTTTGAAACGCACCCGATGAGCAACTCTTTGGCATGGGCTATTCATATAATTTTACTTCCCCATCCTTTTTTTTGCTTCCATGCACCAAAGAAGTTCATCTATAAAGCGGGTTGCCCTTTTATCGGTTGCTTGCTTGTCTAAGGCAATACCATTCTCATCAAAGGTTTCAGTTACTTTGGGCACCGGGAACATGGCTGAAACAGTCCACGCCTGAATTTTCCACAATGAAAATTGCAGAGAGGTCAGTACTTGTGTGCCACCAAAACTCCCATCCGATACAGTGGCAATCGCAATTGGTTTTCTACGCCACTCATCGTATAACAAGTCTATTGCATTTTTTAAACTGGCCGGGTAACCTCCATTGTATTCGGGGGTTACGATGATTACACCATCGGCTGTTTTTATTTTCTCTGCAAAGTCGAGCACCGTGGGCGTGGGCGATTCCTGAAGGCGCAATCGTTCATCGAAAATTGGAAAATTGTATTCGGCCAAATCAAGAATGGAAACGGTACCCACTTGTTTTTCTTCGATGAACCCCTTGAAGTATAAGGCAACGCGGTGGCTGTTTCTTTTTCTTCTTACGCTGGATGAGATAATGGCTATATGTGGCATAAGCTTTTATTTTATTTGGAGTCAAGCTCCGTTAACAAATCGGTCAGGTTAAGTGCCTTTGTAAACATGTTCAATGCACCGTCCTTGTTACGTGGCCACAATTCTTTTGGCCTGTCCCAATATAATTCCACACCATTGCCATCAGGGTCGTCAAGGTACAATGCCTCCGACACCCCATGGTCGGAAGCACCCGTGAGCGGATAGAATGCCCTTCTCAACCTATCATAAATCGTGGCCAGGTCTTTTCGGGTAGGATAAAGAATAGCAGTGTGATACAATCCTACGCCATCGCGGGAAGCAGGTGGCGCATTTTCGCTGTGCCAGGTGTTCAAGCCAATGTGGTGGTGATAACCCCCCGCAGAAATAAACGCAGCCTGGTTTCCATACATCATGGTAAGTTCAAAGCCAAGCAGGTCATGATAAAATTCAAGGGACTTCGTCAAGTTTGCCACCTTTAAATGAACATGACCAATTCGTGTTTGTGCGGGTATTTTATAGGGAGTGTCCATAAGTATTTCATTTACGATTTAAAATCTCTTCAACATTGCTACTTCTAATTTTATATTGAATCTACCGTAATCCACCTACAGCTGATCTGTTCGCAGACATATCAAAGAATAAAACAAGCCCATCCTTTGTTAGTATGCCCCCTAAGATTCTTTTGTTAGGATCAATCGGTCTGCCCGATGATCCATTCCGGGTTCAGCCAAAATCCTCTAAATCACCTTTCAAATTGAACTATTTGAAATTTATTTGATTTTTTAACTTTATAGAATGCGAATACAGACCCAACCGTTGCCAGATAACCTTTGTACTCCATCTTTTCTTTAAAATTCCGTATTTCGTAATCATCGATCTTTTGGACAAGAGTATTTGACTCAGTTGTGAAATTTAAGCTGCCATCCAGATTTATTTTAATATGGCTATAGGCATAAATTCTTTGCCCCTCGCTCAGTTCACGAACCACTGCTTGGGTAGCCGCAGATGCCAATAAGCCAATCAATCCAATGTTGTGTATCAGCGGAGTTGACGGTTTAATAAGCGCGGAGCTACCGGCAGTAAGTACATAGCCATCTGAAGAAATGGTATCAACACTTACAAAGCTCAACCCAAATTCAGTTAAGGGTTTTGTGGTTAAAGTCATTTTTACTGAATTGTCATCCTCACTTCGAACATAAACTGAAGCCTCATTGACAAATTCACTTTTACGAGTAAAGGAACGTGAGAATATCTTGACACCAGTCACTACATCAAATGCGTCAAAATGATAATAATTGTCGTTATAAACTCTAAATAAAACACCATTGAATATCACAGAGGAAAAATAGGCAGAGGTCGTTTCAACGAAAGATTTTACAAAAGACATGTCAGGGTTTTTGATATCTAGTTTTATAACAGTTGTCTTATAGGGGGTTGTGCCAAGTTCTGTTTGGTCATATTGCCCACGAGGCTCATCAATACTAATCCATATTGTTTCTCTTTCCTTGGTGATTTTAATAGGGCTTATTCCATTGGATGGCACAAACTCTGTTCCTGTGACTTTTAGGCCAACTTTCGCTACCAATTGACTTCCCAAATCAAACGTTAAAGAAAAAGGATGTTCATTTTTTATCGAAAGCCCATGAATCTTGGTTATCTTCAAAATATAACTTCCCTTAACTGAACTTAAAAGAAATAAATCGTTATCCTGAATGAAACTACCATAGACATTGCCCAATAGTTTAATCCCTCCTTCTCCAATTCTGGATGAACCTGTTTTCTTATCAATAATCAGCGCGTTAATAAAAACGGATTTCCTTTCTTCAACCAAATAATAATAATACTCCTCTTGATCAGTTGCTGAAACTGCAAATATTGATTTGCCACCCAACTTCAAAAAATCAACTTTTCTTTTGCTCCCGTCTTTTCTTACCCAGTAGGAAACTTTTACAGTTGGCGCTCCCATACTCATGAGTTCTCCACCCAAAAAAAGACTGTCATTAAAAATCATTCCGCTTAGCTTATCGAGTGAAGTATTTCCAAATTCAAACTCTGTAATTACTTTTTGAGGATAAACTCGAAAAGCGACAAAGATTAAAAGTGCAAGGAGGAATGGCTTTGTGTATGTGTTCATTGATCTCATGAATACTAAAAGTTAAATACAAATGTCTCGGACCAGGTTGCTGAAAGTAGTCAGACCACTAAACGCGCACCTTCAAATAAACCTCTGCCAATTTATCTGCCACAAAATCAATTTCTTCGGGCTTGTTATATTTGCTAAACGAAAAGCGCACCGCCCCTTTTTTAGATCCCGGGTAAAGCGCACCCAACACATGCGAACCCGTTGAGGCCCCGCTGGAGCAGGCGCTTCCTCCCGAAGCAGAAATGCCCAGCAAGTCGAGATTGAAAAGCAACATTTCGTTTTCCTCCGACTCTGGCAGGCTTACATTGAGCACAGTATAAAGGCTCGTGTCAAGATTGGCCGAGTCGCCATTGAATTCCACTCCCGCCACAGATGATTTTAGTTTTTCCATCATTCGCGTTTTCAATCCTTTGATGATGCGCTCATGCTCGTCCATTTCGCGATAGCAGATTTCCAACGCTTTGGCAAGGCCAATGATGCCATATACATTTTCGGTTCCACCGCGCATGTTGCGTTCTTGTGCCCCACCATGAATGAACGGATGGATTTTTTTGTCCTTGTTGATATACATGAACCCCACACCCTTTGGCCCGTGAAACTTATGGGCGGCCGCAGTCATGCCATGCACATACATTTTTTTCATGTCGTGCCGATAGTGACCCATGGATTGCACCGTGTCGGAATGAAAATAGGCACCGTATTTTTTACAAAGCTCTCCCACGTTTTCCATGGGAAGCAAATTTCCGATTTCATTGTTGGCCTGCATAAGCGACACCAAAGAGCCAGGATATGTTTTTAAAAGATTTTCTAAGTCGATCAAATCAACATGACCTTTTTCATCCAATCTTACAGCGTGCAATTGAATGCTGTTTTGTTTGACAAGATTATTCAGGGTATGAGTAACCGCATGATGTTCAATGGCCGAAGAGATAACATGCTTGAGTTTGTACGTTTCCACGGCACAATGCAGAATGGTGTTGTCGGCCTCCGTGCCGCCCGATGTAAATAGTATTTCACCGGGTGTGCAGTTGAGCAGTTCGGCTACTATTTTTCTTGCCGACTCAATGGCTGCGCGCACTTTGCGCCCATGCGAGTGTGTGGAGGATGGGTTGCCAAAATCCTCCAGCAAAAAAGGCTTCATGGCTTCAAACACTTCCGGGTCCAGCGGGGTGGTGGCAGCATTGTCGAGATAAACTCTCATGGTGATTTTTTTTGATTAGTGTTAGCTATACCTTATGTGGCACTACAATTTTTAAAATTTTGTGGCGGCCTTGCGAGACGCAACCGGGCTATCCCTGCCCGTCCGGTCAGGCGGGCGTTCCAAGTCCGGCCAACACGCAAGTCTATCGCACTTCGGGCTTTCCTCTTCTATCCCTGGCCGAAGCAATTCTCCAACCATCAACCACCTACTATTGCTTTTATATCTTGAATTATCCTTTGGGCCAGGTCATTTGCTTTTTGTTCAGACTGCGACTCAGCATAGATGCGAATGATCGGTTCCGTGTTGCTCTTGCGCAAATGCACCCACTCGCGTTCCTTTTCAAAATCAATCTTCACACCGTCCACGGTATTTATGTTATCGAGCGCGTATTTGCTTTTTATTTTTTCCAACACATTATCCACATTGATGTTCGGGGTGAGTTCAATTTTATTTTTTGAAATGAAATAAGCCGGATACGTTTTTCTTAGCTCCGATGCTTTCAATTTTATTTTGGCAAGATGTGTAAGAAACAAGGCAATCCCGATAAGGGCATCGCGGCCAAAGTGAAAGTTGGGCACAATGATGCCGCCATTGCCTTCGCCACCGATCACCGCGTTGGTCTCTTTCATTTTGGTTACCACGTTTACTTCGCCTACGGCCGCAGCCGCGTAACTACCTCCACGATTTTCGGTAACATCGCGCAAAGCACGGGTGGACGATAAGTTGGAAACGGTGTTGCCTTTCTTTTTGCTGAGCACGTAATCGGCCACGGCCACCAGCGTGTATTCTTCGCCAAAGGGTTTGCCATCCTCTTGTATCAGGGCAAGCCGGTCCACATCGGGGTCCACCACAATACCCAAATCGCATTTTTCTTTTTTTACGATTTTGCAGATAGCAGTCAAATGTTCTGGCAAGGGCTCGGGGTTGTGTGGAAATTTTCCATTGGGCTCACAATAAAGTTCAACCACTTTTTTCACGCCAAGTGCTTTTAACAATTGAGGCACCACAATACCTCCCGATGAGTTTACTGCGTCAACAGCTATTTTGAATTTTGAATTTTGAATGGCTTTTTTATCCACCCACTTGTGTTTCAAAATAAGATCGATGTGCTTTTGCAAGTAGCTGTTGTTGCGTGTGTAGCTTCCCAATTTTTCGACCGGTGCAAAATCGAATTTTTCTTCTTCGGCAATTTTCAAAACGGCTGCGCCATCGGCCCCGGAAATAAATTCTCCTTTTTCGTTTAGCAACTTAAGTGCATTCCATTGCACGGGGTTGTGGCTGGCGGTGAGAATGATTCCGCCTCCGGCCTTCTCGCGCGTCACAGCAATTTCTACCGTGGGGGTTGTGGACAAGCCCAGATCAATCACGTGCAGCCCAAGTCCTTGCAGGGTGGCCGAAACCAATTGGCTTATCATCTCACCCGATGACCGTGCATCGCGGCCGATCACAACTTTTTCCTGCCCGTTCCTCCCGCCTCCCGAAGTCGTACGGAGGGCAGGCAGTCGGGTTCCTTGGCGGGATTTTATCCAAGTTCCAAATGCGGCAGCAAATTTTACGGCATCAACGGGTGTAAGTGCTTCGCCAGGAGTGCCACCAATAGTGCCGCGAATGCCAGAAATAGATTTGATGAGGGTCACAGTAAAAATTAATAGGTAGGCTGCAAAGCTAAAGAAAATTTGAGGCTAAGGTGAGTGCCTCGTTTACCCTAGCAATTATCTTTCAACCAAGATAAGAAATCTTCCTTTTGAATATTCATGGTTTGCAAACAAGTCTTTATATGAGCAAACGGAACTTCCTTTTTGTTCTCCCAAAAAAATAATTGACATTATGCAATTAGGGCATCTCCATTTATGATGTGATGAATTAATTGACTTAGGATAACAATTTTTAGATTTTAAAAATCTTACCCAACAGTCAGTAGGTATCGGACGATAATTACCCACATTTTACGCGGCTAAAACTGTTGTTTCTATTTTGGTTTCTTTGGGTAAGTTAAAATCCTTTAAAATACCATCTTTATCAACGAACGATTTTGATAAAAATCTTTTTGAGAACAATTTGTTCTTTAACCAACCATTTCTCCTTAATTCGGAATCAAGTTGCTCTTTGTTTAACGAAAATAAATTATCAAAGTAATCATCTATTACTTCGTGGATTAATCTATCAAGAGCTTCTTTCTTAGTATCACCATACGATGATATTTTTAAAGTTGGGATGTAACAAATGTGGTGATTGTGATCAACAAAATTCATTACTGTAATATTTCCAGTTATCTCCTTCTTATCAAAATTGATGTGGAGACGATCTTTTTTATCAGATTTAGAATTATCAATTTTGAAATGACTTGCCATGCTAAGTTTTTTTTAGGCTGTTCTTATGAGCGGGAAACTCTAATCCTTCCATTGATTTTTAGATTCAATGTGAGTGTGGTAACGCTTAAAAATACAAATAAATTCGTTTCACCCTACTTCTCCTTAAAATCGGGCAACGGAATTTCGTTTGCTTTTTCCGGATCGCCACATGCTTCGCCTGCACCTACTACTTTACCGCAATAGCCGCACGTAATTCCTTCTTTCGCCAAGAAGGGACTTTGTGTTGCGCAGGTGCCACGGAACTCTCCGTTTTTCACAAACAGAAGACGGACGGACATCAACAAAAAAAACAAACCAAAAACTCCGATACTGAGCAGGAACACGGCCATATAGAATTGCGATTTTAGAGTTACAAATTACGATTTAACTGTGTACTACGAAGGTTAGGGACATAAAAATAAATAAATTATCCTTACGTTTAAGTTCTCTTACCGAAGTAGTATGATGCAATATTACAACACCAACACTGCGACTTAAGTTTGAACCCGATGAATAAAAAACCATTCTCCTCTCCTGACCTGAACCGCGAAGCTAAACTGAAAGCCTTCGACCGGCTGCTTACCGTGATGGACGAGCTGCGCGAAAATTGCCCGTGGGACAAAAAGCAAACGCTTGAAACCCTGCGCCACCTTACCATTGAAGAAACGTATGAACTCTCGGACTCCATACTTGATGGCAATTTGCAAGAAGTAAAAAAAGAACTTGGCGACCTGATGTTGCACAATGTTTTTTATGCGCGCATTGCCAGCGAGATGCAGGCATTTGATATGGCCGATGTGTTGAATTCCATTTGCGAAAAATTGATCGAGCGCCATCCGCACGTGTATGGCGATGTAGTGGCCACCGATGAAAAGACCGTGAAAGAAAACTGGGAAAAAATAAAATTGCGAACGGGCAACAAATCGGTGTTGCAAGGTGTGCCCACCTCGTTGCCTGCTTTGGTGAAAGCCATTCGCATACAAGACAAGGCGCGTGGTGTGGGTTTTGATTGGGAGAAGAAAGAGCAAGTGTGGCAAAAGGTGGAGGAGGAAATGGAAGAATTCAAAAGCGAGTTCAACGTGGAATCGGACGAAGCGATCAATAAAGAAAAAGCACTTGCCGAGTTTGGCGACTTGCTTTTCTCCTTGGTGAATTATGCACGCTTCATCAACCTCGATCCGGAAGAAGCGTTGGAGCGTACGAATAAAAAATTCATCAAGCGGTTTCAATACTTAGAAACGGAATCGGCAAAGGATGGAAAAAAGATGGGGGAAATGTCGCTGGCGGAGATGGATGAATATTGGGAGAAGGCGAAGAAAGTTTAGGGCAAAGCAGCAGGTCAATAGGTTTGGAGTTCGGCCAAAAGCAATTCCAATTCAGTTTGCGACTTGTTCAGTTTCACCTGCAATACCTTCAATACTTTTTCCATTCCTCCTTCTTCCAATAAAAAATCTTCATCACGTAAGATGGGAAACATCCGTTTCAATAAAATTTTTTGCTCTCTCCAACTTCTGATAATGTTCATGCCAGGATTGTAATACTTTCGTAAAGATACCAAAAAGCGATCGGCAAGGGTATATCAAATGCCAATAATTTTATCAAAACGTAAATCAGCGGTGAATTGCTTATATCTACGGCCAACTTTTTACACTGAGGTCCAAACGCTGCGGGTAAGTAGATCAATTCTCCAAAAGTTCCTTCAAAGAATTCATCACCATTTTCCAGTTTTGCTCTGAGTGATCACGGGCTTCTTTTGTTTTGATGCCGTCTTGAAAAATCGTGATAGTGGTTTCATTATGCTTTTCTTCCAAAGCGTAAATAATATTCGCGTAGTTCTCTGGCTTGTCTTCCGTTCCTGAAAACGAACTCCAATAATTATACTTCAGGGTTTTTTCCTTCTCAATTTGCAAGATGGTGCCTTTGTCCATGTAGGGTTTGCCTTCCCACTCACCGCTAAACGTAATGGGCTTCCCAACTTTCCAGTCGCAAACAACCTGTGTTCCAAAAAAATATTTTTTGATTTGGTCGGGGTCGGTAAGCGCGCTCCACACTTTTGATTTCGAGCGTAGGTGTATTTTCCATAGTTGATTTTAGTTTAATCCTACTTTGTCATGTTACTTCCAATTAATGAAAATGTCATCGCGGGCGAGGGCACTCAACCTTTATCACTATTGAAAATATTCTACTCGACC
>JAYVAI010000391.1:0-8568 GCA_043751075.1 Cyclobacteriaceae bacterium
CCAAGCGCAACCGAAAAATAATATTGATAAGTAAATTCTGCTACGCACTCTTAATGGATTTATTCCTGACTTTAAAAAGTTTGAGCAGCTTCGAAACATACTCCTCCTCGGTGGAGATGCTGATGAAGTTGATTTGATGCTTGCGGCTAAAATCCAGCAGCGCCTTTTGCCGGGCACTATGTTGTGTTGCAATTTTTTCGCGGAAGCCGCCAAAGGCCGTGTTCACCCACACCGTTTTGTGGCTCTCATTGTCCAGCACCGGTATAATGCCCAACGCAGGAAGTTGCGTTTCGCGTTTGTCGCTCACCTGTATCATCACCAGGTCGTGTTTGCGCGCCAGCGATTTCAGGCGGTGCTCATAACCTTCGTCAATAAAATCCGACAAGATGATGATCACACTTCTGCGCTTGATGGAATCCAAGGCAAACGAAATCGCCTTGTTCAGGTTTGTCTTTTCCGATTTTGGCTTCAGCTTCGTCAGGCTGCCAATGATCTCGTAGGCTTGACCAATACCTTTCTTTGGTTTTAAAAATTTCTCCCGCTCGTCCGAGTAGCAAATGAGCCCAACCTGGCTCGCCTCCTTCGCGCCCGACAACGCCAGCACGCCACAAATTTCTGTCGAGATATCAAACTTCGTTTTTCCCGGGCTGCCAATGTGCTGCGAGGCACTCACATCCAAAATAAAATAAATCGTCTGCTCTTTTTCCTCCTTAAATGTTTTCACGAAAGTGCCGTGCCCCTTGGCCGACACATTCCAGTCAATGGTGCGAATGTCATCGCCATATTGATAGAGCCTCACATCGTCAAACTCCAGGCCCGTGCCTTTAAAGATGGAGTGGAAGTCACCCTGCATCTGGCTGTTGATGGCCTTTCTGATCTGTATTTCGTACTTGCGCAATTTTTTCAGCAGCTCTTTCACTCTGGCACTTTTTTAGCAGCCCCAAAAATAAGAAATATGAGTAATTTCGCACCCTACATTTTTAACATGGCCTATTTGAATTTTAAGCACGCGAAAAAAAATGATTGGCAATGAGTAGATATTTCAAAGAGATAAGTTTTCAACAGAGAGTCACCCCCTCTCTTTTGGAGAGGGGGCAGGGGGGTGAGGTCGTTGGGTCATGCCCCGCGAGGCGCAGGGGCACCGGGCTGCCAGCAGTCGCCACCCACCGCACATTCCATTTCGGGCTCCAACAATGCCTCCATCCCTTGCCCGCTTCGCCCGCACACGTCAATGGCAAAAATCAGAAGCAGGAAAAATTAATTTTACGTTTACACACTAACCTTAGTAGAAAAATTAAGTTATGAAACCATCCCAACCTTATTACCTGATTTTTTATCGCGCTTTGCCAAAGGCATGGCTTTGCTTTTATAAGGTAATAAGGTTGTATTTTGCTATTGCGAATAATCTTCTACTAAGGTTTTTACCGCTTTGGCAGAATTGCAAATCATACCCCTCCAATAAAATAATCTTCATCCTTCTCTCAGTGGTGTGCGCGTTGTTAAGTGTCAGTTGCCGAACCGAAAAACCACCCATAGATATTCTTGCCACGGAGCAGCTTACCCAAATCATGATTGAGTTCTATCTGGCCGAGGCCAAGCTCAGCAATTATTCCCTCGCCCAGGATTCAGCAAAAAAACTTTTCATGCCATTTGAGGAAGCCACCTTAAAAAAATATGGAGTGGCCGATTCCACCCTCAAGAAAACCTACCAATATTATTTCGATCGCCCCACCGAGCTGGAAAAAATATATGAGATCGTGATAGACTCATTAAGTCTGCGCGAACGAAAGGCAACCGGAATTCCCCGCGCCACCCCAGAGTAAAATGGTTTTCCCGGTAGAAATTGAGCAGCGGTTAGGCTTCGATCAAATACGGTCGCGCCTTGTCAACTATTGCCAGGGTCCCTTGGGCATCCAGCAAGTAGCGCACATGCAATTTTCTTCCAGCTATCAGCACGTGCAAACCCTGTTGCAACAAAATTTTGAATTCAAACTTATACTCGAATCCGAAACCGGATTTCCATCGGCTCAACACAGCAGCACCGATGAACACTTTGATCGCGCAGCCATTGAAGGAAGTTACCTCGAGGAGGAAGCGTTCCAGCAGATCATAAAATCGTTGGAAGCAATTTCTGCATGCAAAGATTTTTTCAAGCAACGCGAAGATTCGTATCCTGCGCTGTTCAACCTCTCATTGGCCGTGCCCGATCTGAGTGTTCTTATAAAAAACCTACAAGCAAAATTTGACGATCAAGGCCACGTGCGCGACAATGCAAGTGCAGCGTTATCAAAAATCAGAAAAGAGTTACAGGCAGAGCAACAAAAAGTAAAGCGGTTGATGGATCAGCTCTTTCGTCATGCCGTGGGGCAGGGCTGGGTTGCCGATGGAGTTTCGGCTGCCATCCGCGATGGCCGGTTGGTGATTCCCGTGTTGGCCGAACATAAACGAAAGATCAAAGGGATCATAGTGGACGAATCGGCCACAGGCCAAACTATTTATATGGAGCCTGCCGAAGTGCTCGAAGCAAATAACGAAATCAGGGATTTGGCGCATGCCGAAAGGAGGGAAGTGATACAGATATTAAAGGAACTCACCACCGTGCTGCGCATTCATTTACCAGAAATATTTCCTGCTTTTCATTTTTTGGGTGTGATGGATTTCACCAGGGCAAAAGGAAAATTTTCGCACGACATAAAGGCCGAAATGCCAACAGTAAAAAATGGACCCGATCTCAATTGGCTTCATGCCAGGCACCCGTTGCTTTATTTGAGTTTAAAAGGAAAACGTGAGATAGTGCCCCTCACCATTGACTTAACGTTTGACAATCCGTTCCTTCTCATTTCCGGCCCCAATGCCGGAGGAAAATCCGTTTGTCTTAAAACCGTGGGCCTCATTCAATACATGGTGCAGTGTGGCTTGCTTCCCTCGCTTCATGATAAATCAACGGTAGGGATTTTTAACAGCATCTTTCTCGACATTGGCGATCAGCAGTCCATCGAAAATGATTTGAGCACCTACAGTTCGCACCTCAAGAATATGAATTTCTTTATTCAACAGTCAGACAACAGAACATTGGTGCTCATGGATGAGTTGGGCTCAGGCACCGACCCCAATTTTGGTGGTGGCATTTCAGAATCAATTTTAACAGACCTCACCCAAAAAAAAGTATGGGGAATTGCCACCACGCATTACTATAATTTAAAACTGTTTGCCAGCAATCACTCGGGCATCCGAAATGGTGCCATGCAGTTTGATCAAAGAAAATTAGAGCCCCTTTTCAAACTTGAAATAGGAAAACCCGGAAGTTCTTTTGCGCTGGAGATAGCCCGCAAAACAGGTCTGCCATCAGCAACCCTAGCGCGTGCCGAAAAAATAATCGGAGCAGAACTTACCGGCCTGGAAACACTGATGAAGTCAGTGGCCGAAGAAAAGCAATGGATTGAAAAGAAGAAGCAGGAGATAGGGCAAAACGAAAAAAAATTACACGAGGCATTAACCCGTTACGAAGCGTTGTCAACTCAATTGGAGGGAAAGAAAAAAGAAATTATAAACAAGGCGAAAGAGGAAGCATCCTTATTGCTGAGCGACACCAACCGCGAGATAGAAAAAACAATCAGGCACATACGCGAGAACAAAGCTGAAAAAAATGAAACCCGAAAGGCGAGAATGGGATTGCAAACTTTAGTTTCCAAAGTGCAAGCAACCCCAGGCGAAACTGTTACTGAAAAAGAAATAATCACAGAAGGCGATAAGGTGCGCTTGATTGGGCAGGAGGTGAGCGGCACAGTGCTTTCCATTAAGGAAGACAATGCAGTTGTTCAATTCGGTGACTTGCGCTCCAATGTGAAGCTAAATAAATTAGTGCGCAGCGACCTTGCCGAAGTAAACCCGACCACTACCCGTGCCCGGTCCATGGGCATTGATATTATGCGCAAGCAATCCACTTTCAACACCACGCTGGATGTGCGTGGCAAGCGTGTGGAAGAAATCATTCAGGTGCTGGATCAATTTATTGACGATGCCATTTTGCTGGGCCAATCGCAACTTAAAATATTGCATGGCAAAGGGGAAGGCGTATTGCGAAAAGTGATACGGGAACATTTGAAGAAAACAAAACAAGTTGTTTCCCTTGCCGATGAACACGTGGAGCGTGGCGGTGCCGGTATTACCGTTGTTGTTCTAAAATAGAAAACCCTGCTTGCGGCAGGGGTTTGTGATTCGAGTCGTCAAGCCTGCCTGCGGCAAAGGCAGGCGGTCAGACGACTAATAGAAAATCAAAGTTTGAAACTGAAAACCCATGCACCTTTCACTACTCCTGTGCGGGCTGAATATCCGGTGCCATTAAAGGTGAGAGAAATAGTAAGAGTTGTCTCAGTTACTGTATATGTCATTGCCAATTCATCGGCATTTCCTTTATCTCGAATAATATCATTTAAAGGGTCTGTGCCAAATTCCCAAGTTCCTCCAGATTTCCAAGGGCTCAAGGCTGGGCGACCAGTGGTTGTGTAGCCAAAGGAAGTATTTCCTTTTGTGCCCGTTATCGCAAGTTGAAAAGCGGTATAGTCAGTTGTTTTATCGGCACCACCTAATGTGACCGAATTTATTTTCCAGGTCTTGGAAAGTTTTTCCAATTGCACATCTGTTACAGGTGCAGGAGGAGTTGGCCCAGGCCCGCAATTGGAGTAGGTAACCAACACTGCGAAGAGACCCAACATGGCAAGAATTCGTATTGCTTTCATTTTTCTTGAATTTATGAACACTTAAACTTATGAAATTGAAGTTTGTAAAAAAACATCCGTGAATAGATTATTACAAATTTCAGGGTTTAATGTTCTTTTTTATTTCTTAGTAACCCTTTTTAAAAGTCATAATGTCCAATTTCTGGGCATCGGTAGGGTATTCGTGCGCCTGGTTGGAGGCAATAAAGACCAATGTATTGCCCCGGACTTTCGCTAAGTTTTCATTATACCAGTCAATGGCCTTCTTGTCCAAGTTGGTAGTGGGCTCATCCAGAAAAAGCGCATTGCATTTTGAATGGAATGCCAATCCTACTTTTAAACGCTGCCTCATGCCGGAGGAAAAGTTGGTGATCGCTTTATGCCGGGCGTGGCCTAATCCCATACAGTCAATTATTTCTTCACCGGATTTGTTGTCCCTGATTTCCTTAAAGGAAAAATGAAACTTCACCATTTCCTCTACGGTAAACTCATCAATCAAATCCATGTACGGTGTGGCAATGGCTGCGTGCTTAAAAAAATCAGACTGATTAATTTCCCTTTCATGCAATTCGTAAAGAACAGCTCCTTCGCTGGGCATCATTTGCCCCCACAACACTTGCAGCAACGTGGATTTGCCCGAACCGTTTGGGCCTATGATGGCGTAGGTTGCGGGTGAAGTAAATTGGTAATTGAGGTTTTTAAAAATCCACTCGCGGTTAAACCGCTTGCTTAGGTTTTTGGCCGTTATCCTCATTCAACGGAAGCTGAGTTTGCCTTTGTTGTGAACCCTTTCATTACGCCCCGTTCGCTGGTGCGGATGAAGGAGACAATGTAGTCGCGCTCTTCGCTGGCTAGCAATTCATTCTCTACCAGATCGAGTGCTTTAGAATTGTTCAACCCTTTAAGGAATATGTAGCGATATACTTCCTGTATCTCACTTATTTTTTCGGGCGAGAATCCCCTTCTGCGCAAGCCCACGGAATTTACCCCTGCGTAAGTAAGTGGCTCGCGGGCTGCTTTGGTAAAGGGTGGCACATCTTTGCGCACCAACGATCCTCCTGAAATCATAACGTGTGCACCTACTTTTACAAATTGGTGCAAGGCACTGGCTCCGCCAATAATGGCGAAGTCTTCGATGTGTACGTGGCCTGCCACCTGCACTGCGTTGGCCAATATGCAGTTGTTGCCCACTACACAATCGTGCGCCACATGCACGTAGGCCATCAACAGGCAATTGCTGCCCACAATTGTTTTAAACTTATCGGATGTGCCCTTGCTGATGGTGACGTACTCTCTAACAATAGTATTGTCGCCAATAAAAGTTTCGGTATCCTCTCCGGCAAATTTTAAATCTTGCGGCATGGCCGAGATGGATGCCCCGGGAAATGCTTTCACATTTTTGCCTAAGCGTGCACCTTCCCAGATGATGGCGTTGGGGCCTATCCAGCAATTGTCGCCTATCACCACATTTGATTTTATGGTAGCGAAGGGTTCAATGATTACGTTGGCGCCAATCTTCGCCTCTGGGTGAATGCTGGCTAAGGGTGAGTGGCTCATGAATTTTTACGGACTATGCTTGCTGTCATGGTGCCTTCGCACACTAATGTATTGCCCACGTATGCACGACCACGCATTTTGGCGATGCCTCTTTTTATGGGGGCCAGCAAATCGCATTGGATAACGAGTGTATCGCCAGGTAATACCATTTTTCTAAAACGGCATTCATCAATTCCTAAAAAATAAGTCCAGTAGTTTTCCGGGTCGGGCACGGTGTTCAATACTAATATGCCTCCCACCTGGGTCATGGCCTCCACTTGCAATACGCCAGGCATCACCGGGTTGCCAGGAAAATGTCCTTGAAAGAAGGGCTCGTTTATGGTCACGTTTTTTACTCCGCACACGGTTTCCTGATCGAGGTAAATAACTTTATCAACGAGTAAAAATGGATAGCGGTGCGGCAGCGTGTTCACGATGTGGTTGATATCCATCACCGGGGGCAGGTTTGGGTTGTAGCGCGGCACTCCTTTTTTGTCGGCATCGGCCATGGCCTTCTTCAGTTTTTTGGCAAAGGCAACATTGGCTGCGTGGCCGGGCCGGGCTGCCAATATCTGCGCTTTCAACGGCCTGCCTGCCAGCGACAAATCGCCAATAATATCCAACAGCTTGTGGCGTGCCGGCTCGTTGTTATAGCGAAGTTCTATGTTATTGAGTATGCCTTCTTTTTTAACTTCTACTTTGGGCTTGCCCAGCATTTTGGCAATGTTGTCAAGTTCGTGTGGTTCTACCACGCGATCAACAATAACAATGGCATTGTTCAAATCACCGCCTTTGATCAGGTTGTTTTTATACAGCATTTCCAATTCATGCAAGAAACAAAACGTGCGGCACGAGGCAATTTCTTTTTCGAACTGGAGTATGTTGGTAATGGACGCGTGCTGGCTGCCCAGCACGGGCGAATTATAATCAATCATCACCGTAACGCGATAATCATCTAAGGGTAATGCGGCTATTTCTACGTTGCGGCTTGCTTCGCGATAAAAGATACCATCCTGTACTTCAAAGAAATCGCGTAACGCATTTTGTTCTTCGGTCTCTGCTTCTTTCAGCACATTTACAAACTGGATGGAGCTGCCGTCCATGATGGGGGCTTCGGGGCCATCTAATTGAACCAGCACGTTGTCGATTTGCAAACCAACTAAGGCAGCCAACGTGTGTTCAATGGTGCTCACCCGTGCGCCACTTTGTTCAATGGTTGTTCCGCGCGATACGTCCACCACTCGGTCGCAGTCGGCATCAATAATGGGCGAGCCCGGCAAATCGATGCGTTGAAATTTTATTCCATGATTTGGCTTGGCCGGCACAAAGGTCATGTTTGTTTGCACGCCTGTGTGGAGCCCCACTCCGGAAAGCGTTACCGATTTTTTGATCGTCTGTTGCTTATGGTTTAAACTCATTGTAAAAAAAGTGGTGCAAATTTAACCCTGAATATCGGGATTATCCAAAAAGTGGGGATTTGGCTCAATATGAGTTCGTTTTAATGGATAGCAATACAATAATTAAGGAAAGTTATGGGCCTTCACATTATTACGGCTATAACAAACCTTCACTTTTAAGAATTTCTTTTATTTCTCTGTCGGATATGCTGTCTCTTTCCCCTTTGTCATATATGGATAACAGATACACGTCTCCATCCACTACTTTCACAAATGAAATCAATCGGGCACCGCCTGATTTTCCTTTATTTTTTGAAGTTATGGCAAGGCGTATTTTATAAATATTTTTGCCAAGTGGGGTTCCTTTTGAAGGATTGACTTCCAGTTCTAAAAAAAGTTCAGCCAGTTCTTTTTTTAGAGACACATACTTTTTAAGTAACTTTTTTGCTTGCTTCTTAAAGTTGTCCGCAAGTTTTACATTATAGCTCATTCAAAAAATCTTTGGCCGAAGTTGCTTTTGATTTTCCTTGTTGGATAATCTTTAGCTCTTTAAATCCCTGCCTAATGTTGTTTAACGCTTCTGCTTTACCAGATTTGGAACTTGTAACCGATCCTTTTCTTTTGACCTCAAACTTGACATTAAATGCCTTGACAACCGCTTTCAGCGCGTTGATTTGTTGAGAGGTAGTTGGGTGAGCAATAAATATATTTTCTGTGTTCATGTCATTAAGATTATTCACAATAAGGGTTGAATCGAAAATGTAAATCAAATTTTACGTGCTAAATTTCCAATCCTTCTTGGTGCGCAAGCTCAGACTCAATCCGATCCTTTTTGAGAACCATTCGCCATCACCTTTGGCACTCCGTTTACTTTTTCTTCCAATTGCTTGAGCCGGTTTTTAAGGTCGGGCAATTGC
>JAYVAI010000392.1:0-8554 GCA_043751075.1 Cyclobacteriaceae bacterium
GCCCGTTGCCAGGTGGGCATGGTTTCGAAAAAATTCAAAAATGATTCCATACTACTTCGGTCATTATTTGGGCGACACTTTTACATTTACGTGAGGGAGATTATCCATTTTTAATTCGCCTAACCTACGTAGTACTCAGTAGGTGCGATGGTATGGATCAAATATATTCAAATTGATTTGAAGAATAGATAAAATTCAATTCACTGTTGACAAATGGCAATTTGAAAAATATTTATTGGATCAACTGACTTTGAATGAACCAACGAAATTTTTTATTTCAACCGAAAAGTCTTTGCAGCTTTTTAGCATGGTGATAAACGAACTCCCCACAATGGCACCTGCGGCAAACTCACAGGCTTGTGAATAGGTTTTGGAGTTGGAAATACCAAACCCAATCAGAAAAGGATTTTTGAGTTTTAGCGATTGAAGTCTTTTAAAATATGAAACCTGCTCTTCCGAAAATTCATGTTTGGCCCCGGTGGTGCTGGAAGAAGAAACCGCATAAAGAAATCCGCTACTGATTGAATCAATCTGGCGGATGCGCGCCTCTGATGTTGTGGGTGCAATAAGGAATGAAACGGATAGGTTCAACTCCTCCGCCAATGTTTTGTAATCATTTACATATTCATCCAATGGCAGGTCGGGCAAAATCAGTCCGTCCACACCGGCATCGGATGCATCCCTAAAAAATTTCTCTACTCCGTATTGCATCACGGGATTGAAATATCCCATCAGCACAATTGGCATCTTAACCGTTGACCGCAACGCTCGTACTTGCTTGATCAGCACCTCCAGGGTCATGCCTTGGTCCAACGCTATTTTATTGCTCTCCTGTATGGTTGGCCCATCGGCAATCGGATCTGAAAATGGAATCCCTATTTCTATCATGTCCACACCCGATGACTGTAAATATTCGGCAATGGCTTTGGTGTCATGCAGCGTTGGAAACCCTGCCGTATAAAATAGGGAGAGTATATTTTTTTTCTTCCTTTCAAAAAGTTCGTTGATCCTGTTTTGCATATCAGTGAGTATAACCTTTATAATTTTTTTCTCCGGCAGTAATGGCGATGGCAAGAATGTTTTGTGATGGCGGCAACGGGCATGTAGCAAAAGGTGTAAAGGCGCATGGTGGATTGAATGCCTTGTTGAAATCGAGAATGGTTTTTCCATCGGGCCCTGGTTTCTTCACGTACATATATCGGCCGGAAGGATACGTTTCATTTTCATTGCTTGGGTCACCAAAGATCATGAACAATTCATCACCTTCAATCAATGCATCCAACCGAAATTGCTTGCCATTCAATTGAAACACCAATGTGCCTGGGGAGTGCTGCGCTGTGGTTTGGCCCAACACGTTTGCTATGTCAATTTTTTTTGCTGTGGATGATTCAAGTGTTGCCTCCACGCGAAATCCGGAATCAACGGCATAATGTTCGATGCCATGAAATTCCTGTACCGCTTTATGGGTTAGATCGCGTAACCTAACACCGAATAAATTATCTCTTTTAATAATAAACCAACGCAGCGAACCATGTACTAGTGTCGGTTGCTTTGTTGAATCAGGATGATAGACAACTTCTGATTTTATTTTCTTTTCGTTTGAGAATATTTCCACCCCAGGCAACGCAGTTAATGTCACGGTTCCATTTCTCAATAGCAAGAGCCCCGCATTGGCTGGGATTTTATTTTTGGGAAAAACAAGGTCATTGCTTTCATCGCTTCCAAACGTATTCGCACCTTCTTTGAGCCAATATAATCCGGCCAAGTTTAGCCAACCACTATCGCTTTTCAAATAGTCAGCCCGGCTTAGGTGCCAATGATTTATTTCTTCCTCGTATGCAATCAAGTCAAAATCCTTTTCTGGTTTTTTGGTGCTGCAACTTATCAGAAGCGCCAAACCAAAAAAACAAAGACCACTTCTTATAATATTCATGCGATAATAAATTCAACTTCAACTTCAAAAACAAAAAACAATTACAACTTCAAACTCAAAACCCTCCTAACTCCTAACTCCTATATTCTAAACTTCTGACTTCTGACTTCTAAATTCTACCCTTCAGTACTTCCCCCACCTAATATACGTCTCCAAATCTTTATCGCCACGCCCCGAAAGATTGATCACCACTACGTCATCTTCATTAAATTCAATTTTGCTCAATGCCGCCACTGCGTGAGCTGTTTCAATGGCTGGGATGATACCTTCCGTTCGGCTCAACTCTATTCCCGCATTCATGGCTTCGTCATCAGTCACGTTCATAAACTGAACACGGCCTGTTTCGAACAAGTGAGCATGAAGCGGGCCAATGCCGGGATAATCCAACCCTGCCGAAATGGAATAAGGTTCGATCACCTGTCCATCATTTGTTTGCATCAACAGCGTTTTACTTCCGTGCAAAACGCCTGGCTTGCCCAGCGCGGTAGTTGCTGCCGACTCACCCGTGTCAACTCCTTTGCCAGCCGCTTCCACACCAATTAAAGCAACGTGTTCATCGGAAAGAAAATGATAGAACGCACCCGCTGCATTGCTGCCACCGCCCACACAGGCAATGACGTAATCGGGATATGGATTTCCAATTTCAGTTTGAAGTTGTGATTTTATTTCTTCACTGATCACCGATTGAAAGCGTGCAACCATATCAGGGTAAGGATGCGGGCCCACCACCGAGCCAATAATATAATGCGTATCGGTAGGATTGTTTATCCAATGCCGCATCGCTTCGTTGGTCGCATCTTTCAACGTCATGTTGCCCGATAATGCCGGAACTACTTTTGTTCCTAATATGCGCATGCGCTCCACGTTGGGGCGCTGCCGCTCCATGTCAAGTTTGCCCATATACACAATGCACTCCATGCCCATCAGCGCGCATACGGTGGCGGTTGCCACACCGTGTTGGCCGGCCCCAGTCTCTGCAATTATCTTTTGTTTTCCCAATTGCCTGGCCACTAAAATTTGTCCGATGGTGTTGTTGATTTTATGCGCACCGGTGTGGCACAGGTCTTCGCGTTTCAAATAGATAGTTGCTTTGTATTTTTCTGAAAGCCTCTTTGCGAGATAAAGGGGAGTAGGCCGCCCAACATAATCTTTTAAGAGTTTATGAAACTCTGCCTGAAATTCGGGCTTGCCCATAATGGTCAGATAATTTTTCCGCAGTTCTTCCACATTCGGGTACAACATTTCGGGAATGTATGCGCCACCAAATTGGCCATAGTAGCCTTGCTCACTTACATCATATTTCATCTGTGCAACTGGTTAATGATTTCTGATATTTTTTTAACATCCTTTATGCCGGGTGTGGATTCAGCACCACTGTTTACATCGAGCGCATATATATTAAGTGAAAGCTTTTTTATTGATTCGATACTATCGGGATGAATGCCTCCACTTAAAAAGAAAGGTAACGCTTGATTGTACTTTGATAACAACTGCCAATCAAAAGGTTTTGAATTTCCGCCATAGAGTTTTCCCTTCGTGTCGAACAAGAAAAAATCGGCTACGGTTTCAAAGTGTCTGGTCAACGCAAAATCGAATTCTTCATCTACCCTAAATACTTTTATGATGCTGATGCCTTCCGCTTTTAATTTCTTGCAATAGGGTAGCGACTCATCCCCGTGAAGCTGGGCATAATCGAGTTTGTGTTTCTTCATGGTTTCGCTCACCACCCATTCGGAATGATTGACAAATACACCCACTCGTTTTATAGAAGCAGGAAAATCTTTCGAAATTTCAAAATCAAAACCCACATAGCGTGGTGAAGGTTCATAAAAAATAAAACCCATGTAGCCTGGATTTAATGCACTTACCTGACGGATGTTGTCAGAATCCCTCATGCCGCAGATTTTCAATTTTACATTGGAGAAGTCCATCTTATTTTCCTTCTGCAAGATTTAGGTCATCGATAAATTCTTTGCAGGCCGCTTCCGGGCTGCTATGTTGCATAAAGGTTTGTCCCATCAAAAAGCCCTGATAGCCATACTTTTTTAATTCTATGATGGTCCCGGTTTTCTCTATCCCGCTTTCAGAAATTTTCGTTAGATGGTTTGGGATATGATCTGAAAGACGTTTTGATATTTCTATATCCGTAACAAATGTTTTCAAGTCGCGGTTGTTCACGCCAATCAAATCCACAGGTGCATCTATATGGTCGTTAAGTTCTTCTTCAGTGTGAACTTCCATCAGAATTTCTAATTTCAAAGAGCGTGCGAAGGTTGCTAAGGATGAAAGTTTTTTAGGTTCAAGGCAGGCAGCAATCAACAAAATGGCATCGGCACCTATCGACTTGGCTTCGATGATCTGGTATTCGTCAATCACAAAGTCTTTCCTCAGGATTGGGCACGCATTAAATGTGCGGGCCACTGTAAGATCGTAATTGGAGCCCCCAAAAAATTTATAATCGGTAAGCACCGATAGGGCAGAGGCTCCCGCCTTCACATAGCCTTTGGATGTCCGCTCAATGGAAACAGTGGTGTTGATGTCGCCCTTCGATGGCGACTTTCTTTTTATCTCTGCAATGATCCCCGATTTGTCCTTTCGTTGCACAAACTCTTTCAATGAATATACGGGAGATTGAAAGTAATCAGTTTGCTCCAATTTTTTGATTGGATAAAGTTGCTTCCTTTCTGCAACCTCAATGTGCTTGCGCGCAATTATTTCGTCTAAAATATTCATAACTATGGATTCATTAATTTTTTAAATGACACAAGGGCTTTGCCGGACTTCAATGCATCCTCTGCTTTGCCCACCGCTGCAAGCATACCCGCATTTCTATCCACACAATATAAAGCCATGGCCGCATTGGCGATCACAGCCGCATTTTGTTGCACGGTTCCTTTACCTTCCAATACATTCATGAACAACATGGCCGATTCTTGCACAGAGCCACCGCCCTTTATGTCTTCGTATTGAATGGTTGGCAATCCCAGGTCTTCGGGCGATGCGATCCGTTCTCCTTCATTCGAAAAATATTTGAACGAACCCGTCAGCGACACTTCATCGTATCCATCAAGTGAATGAAGGATAAGAAAATCTTTATCGGTGTTTTGATAGAGATAGCCATACTGCCGAGCAAGTTCAAGGCTGAACACGCCCACCAACTGACGTGTGGGAAAGGCGGGGTTCACCATCGGGCCCAGTATGTTAAAAAAAGTTTTCACGCCCAGTTCTTTACGGATAGGTGCCACATTTTTCATGGCAGGATGAAACAACGGTGCATGCATGAAGCAGATGTTGGCTTTGTCCAAACTCCTTTTCAATTCATCTATGTTGTTGGTGAATTTGTATCCAAAGTGCTCCAGTAAATTGGAAGAGCCACAGGCTGACGATACGCCATAGTTTCCGTGCTTGGCCACCGGCTGCCCGGCTGCGGCCACCACAAAAGATGAAAGTGTTGACAGGTTCATGGTGTTCTTTCCGTCACCACCAGTTCCGCACACATCCATCACCGGCTGATCGAAGCGGGCAGGCACACACAGTTCGAGCATGGCATCGCGAAAGCCTTGCAACTCATCCACGGTGATGCTGCGCATCATATACACCGTCATGAAAGCAGCCGTCTGGCTCATATTAAATTTTCCCGTGGCAAGTTCCACCAGCACCTGATGGGCGGTTTCTTTGCTGAGGGAGCGATGGTCGATCAATTCGTTTAGTATTTGTTTCATTGGAGAGAAGTCAGAATATAGAAGTCAGAATAAAGGAGTTAGGAGATAGTAGTTAGTATTTAGTAGGGTTTTTAGTTTGTTTTTGAAATTGGAAGTCAGAAGTTAGAAGTCAGAAGTCAGAATAAGGGAGTTAGGAGATAGGAGTTAGTATTTAGTAGGGTTTTGAGTTTGAATTTGTTTTTGAGTTTGAAATTAGAAGTTAGAAGTCAGAATATAGAAGTCAGAATAAAGGAGTTAGGAGATAGGAGTTAGTATTTAGTAGGGTTTTTAGTTTGTTTTTGAAATTGGAAGTTAGAAGTCAGAAGTCAGAATAAGGGAGTTAGGAGATAGGAGTTAGTATTTAGTAGGGTTTTGAGTTTGCTTTTGAAATTGCGATTGAATTTAGAAGTCAGAATTTAATTTTTTAACCATTTCATTTAAAAATATTTCGCTTGTCCATTGTCCATTGTCAATTTTCCATTGCCCATTGCCCATTTTCCATTGTCCATTGTCAATTTTCCATTGTCCATTGCCCATTGTCAATTCTTATATTTATTCTTCAACCAGTTCTTAATAATCTTAGGGCCTATGGGTGTCATGATGGACTCAGGATGGAATTGCAATCCACGCACATCATGCTTGCGGTGGCTCAATCCCATGATCAACCCTTCTTCATTCACCGCGGTCACTTTCAATTCGGGTGTAATGCTTTCGGGCACCACCGCCCACGAATGATAGTGGGTGGCTTGAAATCTCGTGGGAACATCTTTAAACAAATAGTCATCAGCTTCTTTAACTTCGGCTACGGAAGTAACTCCATGGAGTACTTTAGGAATGTTGAACAAGGTAGCGCCATATACTTCGGCAATGCCCTGATGACCTAAACAAATTCCCAGAATACTTTTCACAGGGCCATACTCACGCACCACTTCTTTCATAATGCCTGCCTCATCGGGCACTCCTGGCCCTGGCGAAAGCAAAATCTTATCGTAGCGTGCTACCTCTTCCAATGGAATTTTGTCGTTGCGAAAAATATCAACAGCATAACCGTTTTCGCGGATTAGGTGCACCAAGTTGTAGGTAAAGGAATCGTAATTATCTAATACTAAAATTTTCATACATCAAATTTTTTCGGCCAGCACCAATGCTTTGCGCAGCGCTTCTAATTTATTGTTCACTTCCTGCAGCTCGCTTTGCGCAGATGACTTAGCTACTATGCCCGCACCCGCCTGATAGACAAGCGTATTGTCCCTGCTTAAAAAAGTGCGGATCATGATGGCATGATTAAAGGATACATCAAAACCAATAAAGCCAATGGCACCTCCATAGAAACCGCGGTTGGTATTTTCATACTCATTGATGAGTGTCATAGCCTTGTGCTTGGGTGCACCCGATAGTGTGCCTGCCGGAAATGTATCGGCTGCGATCTGTATCACGGATGAACCGGGTGTTAAGGTGCCCGTCACTTTGGAAACCAGGTGGATCACGTGCGAGTAGTATTGAATTTCTTTAAACACTTCTACGTGAACTTCGTTGGCGTTGCGGCTCAGATCGTTGCGTGCAAGGTCCACCAGCATTACGTGCTCTGCATTTTCTTTTACATCGGCAGAAAGTTTTTCGGCCAGCACAGCATCTTCCTGATCGTTGCCCGATCTTCTGAAGGTGCCGGCTATCGGATATATGTGTGCTTTGCCTTTAGAAATTTGAATCTGCGCTTCGGGTGACGAACCGAACAGTTTAAAATTTCCATAATCAAAATAAAACAAATAGGGCGAAGGGTTTATGGAGCGCAGGCAGCGATAGACATTGAACTCGTCTCCTTTAAAGCCCGCGGTAAACCTGCGCGAAAGCACTATTTGAAACACATCGCCACGGTAGCAATGTTGTTTTCCTTTTTCAATGATGGCGAGAAACTCGTCATCGCTGTAATTGGAAACTTCGGAAGCCGTGCGCACAAACTTGAATGTGGTCACCCGGTTGTTGTTGATCAATTGTTCTATCCGGTCGAGCGTATTGTTGACATCATGCCCTTCCACCACGTGTTCAAACAGTGTCAACTCATTATAAAAATGATCCACTACAATTACGTATCTGAAAAGGGAATAAATGATATCCGGCAGTTCTTGTTTGTTTTTTTGAATGGGCACGTTTTCAAAATAGCGCACCGCATCATACGCCATATATCCAAACAAACCGTCATGCGGATATTTGCTTTGGGTGGAGTGATCGGGTTTAAATGAATTCTTAAACTCTTCGAGCAAGTTGGTTACATCGCTTCCCTTTTTTATCTCAACTTTCGCAGCCCGTTGGCCGGGCAGCAATATAGAGGCAACATCGTGCTGCAACTGAAAAGTAGCTATGGGGTCGCAGCAGATAAATGACAAACTGTTTTCGTGACCGTGATAGTCGGAGCTTTCCAATAAGAAGCTGCCAGCAAAAATATCCCTCAACTTTAGATAAATATTCACTGGGGTGATGGTGTCGGCCAGCATTTTTTTGGAGTATGTCTTTAGCTGAAATGTCATTGTTGTTATTTTTTATGGTTATACTCGAATTTTTGTGAAAATAAAATATATGGCGGCATGGCCCCGAAACTTCGGGGCCACCAGTCTATCCGTTCCAAGTCCGACCTGCGCGCAAGTCCAACGCACTTCGGGCTTTCCACTTCTATCCTTTGCCGGTGTTTCACAGAATACGCGTATTACCATTTTTATTGAAGTCCATCAGAGCCATTAAGATTTTGTAAAAAAGAAAGCCCACTGTGAACAGCGGGCCTTCGGCAAATTAGTTTTATAGCAAGGCTGCTCACATATCGAAATTCGATTTGTGCCACCACCATGCCATTTGAATTCCTTTGATCATTATGCTTCTGCTTTTTTCTTAGCGGCCTTCTTTGGTTTTGCTTCTGGCTCAACGGCCA
>JAYVAI010000393.1:0-8497 GCA_043751075.1 Cyclobacteriaceae bacterium
GGCCTTCAAGCGGAAGGCCTGAGTGATGTGTGGCCTTGCTTTGTGGTTGGAAAAGTTGGAACCGACTTACATACTACCACTTTCGATCCGATTGTGGCGCGAACACTTACTGAAATTGTTTCGCGTTTCGGAAGCGTGATTAAAGGACATTATTCAGATAATGTTTCTAATCCAGAGGACTACCCAACGTCAGGAATGGGGGCAGCCAATGTAGGCCCTGAATTTACGGAGAAAGAGTACGAAGGATTGATTGAACTATGTTCACTGGAGCATGCCTTGTTTAAGGGCGAAGCTATAGCCAAGACTTCAAACCTTAAGAATATTTTATGGAGTGCCGTGGTGCAATCTGGCCGATGGAAAAAATGGCTGTTGGAAGGCGAATCGCTTGATGACTTTTACACGAATACACCTGAACGTCAGGAGTGGCTTGTTAAAACCTGTTGCCGCTATATTTGGGAAAACCCCGAAGTAGTAGCAGCCCGTTCTAAACTTTATCAGAGTATGGATCGGAATGGCGTTGAGGCAAATGAAATAGTCTTATCACATATTGAAAAAGCAATGGACAGATACTTTAATAAATTCAATCTGGTTGACTTGCTTGATTTGGTTGAAGTTGAGGGGTCAATCCTGACAGTTTCGTTATCGTAATGATAAATATCCTTAAAACAGTAAACGTGAATTATGAATAAGCATTATGATGTAATGGTAGTTGGAGAACTCAACATTGATATCATCCTCAATCAGCTTGATCAGTTTCCTGTGATGGGCAAGGAAGTCTTATCTCAGCAATTAAACATAACCTTAGGAGGCAGTTCAGCCATTTTTGCCAGTAATATCAGTACGCTAGGTTCATCGGTTGGTTTTGTTGGCAAAGTAGGACTCGATAATTTTGGCGACCATGTCATTTCTAGTTTAAAATCTCGAGGGGTAGATACACAATACATTGTTCGATCTGATAAAGAAAAGACCGGAGTTACTGTGGTTCTCAATTTCCTTGAAGAACGCGCAATGGTCACCTATCAGGGGGCTATGAAGAGCCTTACCATTCATGATGTTGAAGAGGAGTCTTTCAACCGTGCGCGACATCTGCACGTAAGCTCCATTTTTTTACAGACCGAACTTTTAAAGGATGTTGTTCAACTCTTCAAGAAAGCTAAAGACATGGGTCTTACTACTTCTTTAGATCCTCAATGGGATCCAGCTGAAGCGTGGAATATTGACTTGAAGAAGTTGATGAAATATGTAGATGTATTTATGCCCAATGCATCTGAACTGAAAGCGCTCACCCGTACCAATGACCTGAAACAAGCACTAAAATTAGTCGAGCAATTCGAGAACACTGTTGTCATTAAGGATGGCATTAATGGAGCTTACTTATGGAACGGAACGAAACTTCACCATCAGAATGCATTTCGCAACGAGTATGTAGTAGATAGTATTGGAGCTGGCGACAGTTTTAATGCCGGGTTCATTCACCAATTTCTTCAGAAAAAATCATTGGAAGAGTGCTTGGAGTATGGGGCCTTAATTGGGGCAGTAAACACATGTCGCCATGGTGGCACAGGTGCTTTCGAAAGCCTTAGCATTGTAAAGTCCATCGCGCAATCAACTTTTAAGTATTCTTTTTAAAGTGAGACTTCAGGATAAACTAAGGGAATTAAGCCAAAATGGAAAAGCATTGCTGGCTACCAATTTTTATAATTTTGAGACACTCTCAGGAGTACTTCAGGCCGCTAGAAGTAAGGACAAGCAGATAATACTACAACTTTCCGAAAGTTCAATTCAATATCTAGGATTGAATGTTGCCGCTTCCATGGCACGTGCTGCTCTGAAAGAATATGGTGTTGAAGGTTGGCTACACTTGGATCATGGTAGTTCCTTGGAATTGGTGCAACGGTGCCTTGATGCCGGGTTTGATTCAGTGATGATTGATGCCAGTGAAAAACCATTTGAAGAGAATGTAAAAATTACATCAGCCGTAGTGAAGATCGCCAACTCGTACAAGGCTAATGTTGAGGCCGAGCTTGGCTATGTTGCCAAGCTTGGCCAGGTACAAGTTATAAGCCAGTACACGCAACCTGAAGAAGCTAAAAGATTTGTAGAGGCCACCGGTATTCATGCACTCGCTATTGCGATAGGCTCGGCTCATGGATTTTATAAGGAGACTCCCAACCTACAGTTGGAGTTGCTTTCGCGTATCCATCTCTCAACTCCCGCTGCACTGGTTTTGCACGGTGGCTCGGGCATACCCGGCAACCAGCTTAAAGATGCCATACAGAGAGGTATTTCAAAAGTCAATCTCGCCACCGAAACCAAAAATATTTTCATGAAGACCCTGCAGCGAATACTTCGTGAGAATAATGAGGAAATTGATTTACGAAAAATATTTCCGCAGGCGACAAAATCCGTTATCACCTTGATCAGCGAAAAATTGAATATAGTCTCAGGTCATTAATTTTAAACACCATGTATCTCAACCAAAAAACAATCACCATCTTCTTTCTTGTTTTAGGTATTGTAAATGTTTGTGCAGCACAAACAATTGATAATCTGTTATTGAAAAATTACAGGCCTAAGTCTATTTATAAAATACCGATTACAAAAATTGAAAAGGCCAAATTTCCGGTGATCGACATGCACTCCCATGCTTACGCAAAGACAACGGAAGAAATTGAGAAGTGGATACAAATGATGGACAGCTTCGGAATTGAAAAAACGGTTATTTTGACAGGAGCTACCGGAGTGCGATTTGATTCCATCTACCAGGTCTATTCTAAATACAGTAATCGCTTTCAACTCTGGTGCGGATTTGATTACACAGGATACACCGAGCCAGGGTGGAGTGAAAAGGCAACCAAAGAATTAGAAAGATGTTTTCGTGTCGGGGCCCGTGGTGTCGGGGAATTAGGAGATAAAGGTTTAGGAGAGGTTTACTCGTATCCGACACCCGCCTACGGCATGCATGTTGATGACGCACGTATGAAGCCATTATTTCAAAAATGCGGTGAACTTAAAATACCGGTGAATGTACATGTGGCAGAACCCCTCTGGATGTATGAACCTATGGACTCAACCAATGACGGCCTTGTAAATTCCTATGAATGGCGAATCGATAAAAGCAAGCCGAATTTATTATCTCATGCTCAGTTAATTACTACGCTTGAAAATGTTGTGCGTGAAAACCCCACAACAACTTTTATTGCTTCTCATTTTGCGAATTGCGAGTATGACCTGAGTATTCTGGGCCGATTATTTAATAAGTATCCAAATCTATACGCGGATATTTCTGCCAGATATGCTGAAACTGCTCCCATACCTCGCTATATGACAACATTCTATCAAAAATATCAAAATAGGCTATTGTATGGATCAGATATGCCGTTCGAACAAAAAATGTATGAGACAACATTTCGAATTCTTCAAACACAAGACGAGCATTTTTATACAATAGAGCTGACGGGATATCACTGGCCGTTGCACGGGTTTGGATTGAATGATGAGGTTCTTAAGAACCTTTATAAAATCAATGCTTCAAAAATACTTAAACAATAATGGAAATGTGGAGACGCATAAATTCTTTGTGCTCCTTTTTTATTTGTTCGATAAAATCACAAACAAATTCCTTATGAAGAGAGTATTGCTTTATTTATGGCTTTCCGGTATGGCTTACTGTACCACTTTCGGGCAAGCTGAAATGCACCCGGTAATATCAGCGACTTCATCCACAGTCTCGGGTATGGCACCTGATAGACTTCTAAGGATAGACAAACTCTTACAGGAATCCTTAGATAATAAGTGGACAAATGCTGTAGTGGCTCTTGTTGTTCGTAATGGTAGTGTGGCCTATTATAAAAGTTTTGGCCATGATGATATCGATAATAGAAAACCAATGCCCAAGGACGGAATCTTCCGGATCGCCTCACAAACGAAAGCAATTACCAGCGTGGCTATTATGATCTTATATGAAGAAGGAAAATTATTATTGGATGATCCGATCAGCAAATACATTCCTGAATTTAAAAATCCTAAAGTACTGGATAAGTTCTATGAAAAAGACACTACCTACACTACAGTTCCTGCCAAAAGAGAAATAACGGTTCGTGATTTACTTACCCATACATCCGGCATCAGCTATGCACAGATTGGAGAGGGCGAATTAAATTCCATCTATTATAAAAATAAAATTAGTTGTGGGTTAGGCTTAGAGATGAAATTATTATCAACTGATATTAAAAAACTGGGTACACTACCATTGCTTCATCAACCTGGCGAAAAATTCACCTATGGATTAAATGTTGATGTATTGGGGTATTTGGTGGAAGTGCTTTCAGGTATGTCATTGGATGAATTTTTCCAAAAGCGAATTTTTGAGCCTCTCGGCATGAAGGATACTTATTTTTATTTGCCATCAGAAAAACAAAGTCGTTTAGTAAATCTTTATTTGGTTAGTACTGATGGCAGTCTTAGAAAGTCGCCAGGATATTTTGAAGTCAATGGTGAACGGTTGAAAGATTATCCTAAAGCAAAGGGTATCTATTTTGCAGGCGGGACTGGATTGTCCTCTACAATTTGGGATTACGCAATTTTTTTGCAGATGCTTTTAAATGATGGAGAATACAATGGCAGCAGAATACTGAGTCGCAATGGCGTTCGGATGATGACGATGAATCAAATTGGCGATTTAAATAATGGTCTATATAAATTTGGTTTGGGCTTCGAAATCGTTACTGAACAATCTAGCTCCCTACTGCCAGTGCAGCATGGGAGTTACAGCTGGGGTGGTGCCTTTTCAACCGCGTATTGGGTAGATCCTAAAGAAAAAATCGTTGGCTTATTGTTTAAGCAGCTTTGGGACGATCAGCATGAGAATGAATTGCGAGATAAATTTAAAGTATTGGTCTACCAGGCAATAAACGATTAGACTTTTGCATTTGATTACGAAGAACTCTAACTATGAACATGTGAACCCAATTGGCGAAAAGATACAAACCCTGCGCCCAGACGGAAGAGCGGGTGCAATTATGTTAAGAAATCGGTATGATGTTTTATGTTCCTTTATTTTGGATGCATTATATACTAATAAAGACCTCACCCTGCATCAGCTAATCGAAAAAGTTTGTAAGAATATGAACAATCCTCATACCATTGACCTTCCCTGGTTGATACTACAGGTAAAATTAGACTTGGAAGCTCAGGGCTTGATTAAGCCATTTGTGCCAATGGGTCAGCTAAGATTGCTTCATCTGAAGTTAACTAAATTAGGTCTTTTAATTATGAAGAGTACCATTTCAATTATTGTCGATACTAAATTGCCAATCGTTAATTAGCCTTTGAATTTTTCCACAGTTAACTTAACTGTATGATTCTTATTTTTAAACAATAAACACATGGAATGAGGTATTAAAAAGAATTAATTGAATTTTTAGAAGTCCCCATATATGAAAATTGGTTCTCTATTTCTGGTCATGCTTTTCTTTAACCACCTCTCAGCTCAGCAAATAATGTATGATACGCTGCCCAACGAGCCAGAGCATTATATTCAACGTTTCGAATTATTCAAAAAAGAGCCGATGGTAAAGGGAAGGGTAATAATGGTTGGCAACAGCATTACCGAAGGCGGCAATTGGGAAGCACTCTTGAAAGATACAACCGTTATCAACCGTGGAATCTCAGGCGATGTGACTTTTGGTGTTCTCAAACGCATCAGTGAAATCACTGAACGCCAGCCAAGTAAATTATTTCTACTTATCGGCATCAACGACCTCTCGCGCAATACACCTGATGAAGTCATCCTTGAAAATATTTTTATGATCATTCGTAAAGTCAGGTCAGGGTCTCCTAAAACCTCGATTTACCTGCAAAGCATTTTGCCCACTAATGATACCTTTCAAAACCTGGACAAGAATTTTATTGGTAAAGGTGAACACATTACGGCTATTAACGCTCAGCTAAACAAAAAGGCAAGAAAGCTGAGATACACATACGTGGATTTGCATTTGAATTTTCTGGATGCTGTAAATCGCATGGACGCAAAATATACTTTTGATGGCCTTCATCTAAATGCCGCTGGCTATGGTCATTGGGTAGAGGTTTTGAAGAAAGAAAAATGTTTTTAAGGATAATTTGTTTCGCAAAATTACTTGATTCTGCAATTTTGAATTAGGATAGTCGCAATAAAATTACAATTATTTGATGTGGCAATTACGAAGTACTCAAATTTCTCATAGCTATTTTGATTTGAAATATAATGACCAGTAAAATTGTATTTACCTTACTAATAAGCAGTTTGATCCTGTCATGTTCAAATCAGGAAGTTGAGATTGTTCATGGTAACCTGGTCATTAAGTTTAATGAGAATATGCATAGCATGGTCTCATCGAAAGGTGCTTCCTCAAAATCCCTGATGGAAGCAGTTGTACCATCCGAATACCTGGAGACAAAAAGATTTTCTATAAAAGATTTTAAACTTAAACAGATTACTACTACTAATATTAACGACAGCGTGGGAGCAGGTAAAGAATGGGTACTCCAAGGTAACTATGATCATGCTGGCTATTCTCTTGAAAAAAGAGTACACGTAAAACTATATGATAGCTTTCCTGATCTTGCCACGATTAAAGTTGTTTATATTAATCGTGCCTCCAAAATAATTGATGTTGCCCGTTGGGTTAATCATTCCTACTCAATATTATCGGCAGGCGATTCTACTTTATTTTGGTCGTTTCAAGGAGAATCAACAAAGGAGCGAAAAGATTGGATAATGCCAATTGGGCCAGGCTTTGATCAACGGAATTATATGGGTATGAATAACTCTGATTATGGAGGAGGTATCCCCGTCACCGATATATGGCGCTCTGATCAAGGAATTGCAATTGGTCATATTGTACTCACTCCTAAGTTAATATCATTGCCTGTTTCAATGGATCGCTATGAGACTTCTGTAAATATTGGGATAGAGATGCAATACAACAAGCCCTTTGTATTGAAATTAAATGATGAGCTTACCACGGCAGAAACTTTTGTGACGGTTCATTCGGGTGATTATTACAATCCATTGAAAAAATATGGGGAGCTTCTTCGAGCCAAAGGGTTAATCTTTGCTAATCCTGAAAAAAGTGCATACGAATCTTCCTGGTGTGCGTGGGGCTATATGCGGGATGTTACATTAGCAGAAATTATTGGTACACTGCCAAAGGTAAAGGAATTAGGTATTGGATGGGTAACGATAGATGATGGCTTTCAGCAAGCTGAAGGCGACTGGCATGTTAATGCAAAAAAATTTCCGGGTGGCGATGCCCAAATGAAAGCCCTGGTTGATAAAATACATTCTTATGGATTAAAAGCGATGCTATGGTGGGCACCAATGGCGGTTGATCCTCACAGCAAGCTTTTATTGAATAATCCTGATCTGAAATTGTTGAACGAGGATGGGTTCCCGCAAAATATTTCCTGGTGGGATGCATATTATATGTCTCCTGCTTACGATAAGACTATTCAGCATACAAAGGAAATGGTTGATCTGTTTATCAATCAATGGGGTTTTGATGGGTTGAAGTTGGATGGTGGATTTATGAACGCGGCTCCACCGGATTACAATCCGCTACATCATTTAGCTTTCCCTGAACAGTCCGTAGAGAAATTACCTGAATTCTTTAATACTATATATAAGACAGCATATAAAATTAAGCCCAATGTTGTTATACAAAATTGCCCGTGCGGTGCATGCATGTCAGTTTTCAATATGCCGTCTATGAACTTGTCCGTGGCATCTGATCCGCTTAACAGTTGGCAGGTTAGATTAAAGGGCAAAACATACAAAGCTCTATTGGGGAAGACCGCTTATTTTGGAGATCATGTGGAGCTAAGTGATGGAGGAAATGATTTTGCTACTTCCTTTGGAATAGGGGCTGTTCTGGGCACAAAATTTACCTGGCCTAAGGAAAACCCCAGTGTAACGGAAGATAATTTACTGACATCTAAGCGTGAAAAAGTTTGGAAGAAATGGTTCACCTTGTACAACATTAAAATGCTTTCAAAGGAAAACTATTTAGGTGATTTATATGACATTGGATATCATATTCCTGAAACTCATGTTATTAAAAAAGGTGACACTCTTCATTACGCCTTTTATAGTAAAGCCTGGCGAGGGCAGGTTGAACTTAGAGGTCTTGAAGATCGATCCTATCGTGTTCATGACTATGTCAATGATATTGATCTGGGAATTGTAAAAGGCAAACAGGCTTTCATTACTGTTATTATTAACGGCAGTTTATTAATTGAGGTCTTTCCAATTGGCCCCCTATAAATTAGTCAAGCATTGTCTCTAACAAATACTGGAATAACAGGTAAAACACCTGAATGATTGCCTACTTTATGCTGTTAATAGCTTCCTTAGAATTAGTCTTATAAGGGGGGTTCTAAAAATTCAATTATTTCTTTTTGACTCATTCCATGCCGTTGGCTTGGCAGGCCTGTTTCCCCACGCGAAGCGCGTGGC
>JAYVAI010000394.1:0-3220 GCA_043751075.1 Cyclobacteriaceae bacterium
ATTCGGTCTCCGTAAGGTCGTTGAAGTTTTCATCCCCACGGGATTTTGCAATCACGGGGTCAAACGTTCCGCCAAAGCAAACATCCATCGTTAACAAAATATGCTCACATGGAATGTTATTGATGTACGACCTCAAATTTGAATGCGAAATATAGCTCGACTTTGCCTTATCATTTTCCAGCGAATTTTTGGCAACGAGATAACCCTCACCAAACGAATCATCAAACTGGCCGTGGCCGGCTATGAAGATCATAAGCTGATCCTGCGGTTTAAACTTGCGCTGCGAATACTCCCTGATCTTCACCAGCATCTCATCCTGCGTTGGGTTTTGGATCATGTCCACTTCAAATCCATACCGTTCTTTTAATTCTTTCGCTATCGTCTCCGAATCACTTACAGGATTTACAAGGTCACTCCAGTTATCGTATTTGTCGGTTGCAATCAGCAACACATAATCTTTTCTGTCGGAAGCGATGGCATCGGTTATGGCATCCTTGCCAATCGTTACCGACCGTACGCTCGAAACTTTTCCACCCGATACGTTCTCTACATCTATTTCAATAAAGTTGGAGCCCTGGCCCAACGTAATGGATTGCTGGATGGTGAACTGGGTAAGGCCCGCTGCGATTTGAATGGGCTTCGAACCGCGCACCTCTTTGGTAACATTGTCGCCAACGGCAAGTAAGATAGTTTTGATGGGGATTTCGGAGGTGACAGAAACCTCGATCTCCACTTTTGGTTCTGCCGAATTGGTGAACTCCAGCCGAGGCTTCACCCACAAAACCGCAGGCATGATGGCCGTTGTGGTGGATGGGGTTTTAGTGTTGATGTGAATCTCATTGCTTTTCCACGCGAAGTTTTGCGCTTGGGTAAGGGAGAAGGATAACAAAATAAAAAGTGTTGCTATTGTTTTCATGGCTATCGGATTATGATTCGTCCTTGACTTGTTTTGGGAGATCCATCAGAGTAAGTAATCAGTTTATACAGGTAAAGTCCGGCTGCTGCTTTTTGACCGGTAAGGTCTGCGCCCGACCATTGAAGGGAGTTGATTTCATTGCCCTTGGTTGAATAATCGGCATGGTGGATTTTCCTGCCCATCAGATCGAATATTTCCAACCGGGCTTTTGATGAAGACACGCTGAACAAATTAAACATTACCTCGCCCGAGCTGGGGTTTGGGAATGGCTTGCCCAACTGCATACTGCTGTTTATGTCCAGTTTCTTCTCGTGAAAGTATAATATTTGGACGATATGGATGGAAGCTGATGACAACGAATAATTTTTGATTTGTTTCATGTCAATTAAAACCTGCGCCTTGGGATCATACAAAAGCAATTGTGCCTTGTTGATGCCCAGGTCTGAATCAGCCCAATCCAAAGTAATGTTTCCTTCATCAAAATTGGACTCAATGGTAATTTTCCAGGCATGTTCATTGGCCGTGTACACCACATCACGGCTGAACCGCGGGGCAAAAAAATCATGGTGATAGCTGTTGAACTCCAGATGCTTCACAAAGCGCGGCAAAGTGATGTCATCAAAATCATCTTTACTGACTTTTGCTTGCGGGTGCATGCCTATACCACCCATTTGGTTTATGGCCTTTCCTTGGATTAGTTCAATCGGCAACAGCCATTCATCTCCGCTAATATCACTGCTCTTTTGCCTCAAGCCTTTCCTTCCGCCAGCCGTGTTCTTTAAGGTTACTGGCAAATTCAAATCTTGGGCTGCATCGGCAAATACAAAACCTCCAGAGTAAGGTTGAAGGCTGTTGGTCTCGGAAAAGCTAATTGAATTTTGATAATAGACTTTATACTTGCCAATTCCTGTTGGGTTTCCATTGGCAGCAAGAATATCGTCCCAGTCAATAGCGAATGGGAATGGGGTGGCTATCTGGTTCCAGCCCCGGGCTAATTTTAAAACAAATGAAGTTGCTTGGTTGAACTGTGGGGATTTACCCGCGCCTGGCTTCACGGCAATGGACTCAACGGAATTGAACCAATAGCTCTCGCCTTGGTTGATGCGCACCAATCCCGATTGGTAGTCTGTGTTCCTTTCGTTTTGATAGCGCACCAGTCGCCACTTGGTTTTATCATACGAGCCAAGGGCCGGTTCAAAAATGGAGGAGATCAGATTGTCCTCCAATTGAAAGGGTATAGAGATGATCTGGTACGATTCCATTGTGCCACCGAACTTGCTGATGGTAGAGATAGAACTTGCTTGATCCGCTGCAAAAGACCGGTACACATAATTTTTTGAAGTCTCCTTCGTATCAAACCCATCCTTGGCCTTCACATAAAATTCCAATCCCAGGTCGTCAAAGACCGCAGCCGGAATAGCCGCTTGGAATATATTTCCCGAAGGATTGGTCATTGTCAGTTGAGTAAATGCGGTGCCTGTAATAGCCCGATAAAAAATTTCAGCCGCGATCGCCCCGGCACCACCTGTCACCGTGGAATTTATTGTTACTGAGGTTGACCCGCTTGCCAATGTTGCTGGGAACTGTGTGGCACTGATCGTTAAAGGAGAAGTGCCTCCTCCTGCAAGAGTGGTAGCTGTAATCACATTCGAATTGGATGAAACACCCCCTGCATTTTTTGCCCGTACCCGATATTGATATTGAGTATTTGGGGACAAGCCTGTTACCGTTTCTTCTGTAACATCAGCAGGAATTAATTTATTCTCAAAGCCGGTTAGGTAAGTTGAAAAATTATTCTGGGAAACATCAAGTCTATATTCAGTTTCGCCCAACACATTCGACCATACTGCCTTAAAATCATTGGTACGGATACTACTGGCTGTATTAGCGGTTGGGGTTTGTGGAACCGTGATCTGGCTGATTGCATTTGAGTTATCAGATGGGCCGCTGGCGTTGATCGCTCTCACCCTGTATTGATAAATTGTTCCAGGCGTAAGGCCATTTACATTATCAGTTGTATTATTTACCGGTTTAGGATAGCCCGGAATCAGTGAACTAAAGCTATTGTCTGATACATCTAAAATATAAGTTGACGCACCTATTGGTGTTGACCAACTTGCTGTGAAGGAAGTCTGCTGCACGTTGGTAGCCGCTGAAGAAACCGGTGCCGATGTAATAGTAATTACTGGCAGGGTTGCTGGATTGAGGGGTGTACGACAAAATGCATATTGTTAACTTTGGTTAAAAAACCCCAAAGCCATGATAAACAAAGAAAAACTATACGAACAGATTGAGACCCTACAA
>JAYVAI010000395.1:0-3204 GCA_043751075.1 Cyclobacteriaceae bacterium
GTGTTGAAGGAAAACGCATCCCGCCAAGGAAATTTTAAGGATGCTTTGGCATATTCCGAACAAAATAAAATCTATGCCGATAGTGCCACCAACCAAGAGACACAAAAGACCACGCTTTCGCTGGAATCGAAATACCAAAACCAAAAAAAAGAAAGAGAGATTGCTGCACTCACCATTGCCAACAACCAAAAGGAATTGGAAGTAGTAAAGCGCAACCAGTTTTTGATGGTGGGTGGAATAGCCGCAGCCGCAGCGTTGGTTGTCCTCGGATTGTTTTATAAAGTCAGTAGGCAAAAGCAAACCATGGCCGAGCGCGAAATGATGCTGCAGCAAGAACAAATAAAATTTTTGGAACGACAGCAACAAGTGGTCTCGTTACAAAGCATGATAAACGGCCAAGAAACAGAACGCACCCGCATTGCCAAAGACCTGCACGATGGCCTGGGCGGTTTGTTCTCAACGGTGAAAATGTATTTCAGCACGCTGCAGCACGATGCACCCGTACTAAAAGAGAATGAATTATTTCAAAAAAGTTATTCGTTGGTTGACACCGCCTCCGAAGAAGTGAGGCGCATTGCCCACAATATGATGCCCGAAGTATTGATGAAACTAGGGCTCGCCAATGCCTTAAAAGACTTGTGCGATAATATAACTGCAGGAAAATTATTGACTGTATCCCTGGAAGTGCATGGCATGGACAAGCGCCTCAATGCCACCACTGAGATTATGTTGTTCCGCATTGTGCAAGAACTCTTGAACAACATCATCAAACATGCAAAAGCTTCAGAAGCCATCATTCAATTTATACGAGAGCACGAACGGCTGAGTGTGATTGTTGAGGACAATGGGCAGGGCTTTAGCACACAGGAAGCCGAAGGAAAAAATCATTCGGGCATAGCCACCATTCAAAGCCGCGTTAATTATCTGAATGGAAAGATGAGCATCGACTCGCAGAAAAATGTGGGCACTACGGTGATGATGGATTTTTTGATAAAGGAAATTTAGGGCGACCGATTTCTAAGTGAGGTTCCTCAACAAGACCTATAAGGTTTTTAAAACCTTATAGGTCTCCGGGAACGTTCTTCGCTGTCAGGTTTAGCCTGTCAGGTTGAGCTTGTCGAAACCTACTCCTCAAAATATTCTTGTTCTTAAAAATGCAGTACGTTTCTGAAATTTGTTATTTTTAACAATAAATTGAAACAAACTTGAGATTTTTAGATTTTAAACTTCATTTTAAAGCCTTCCGGGTATTTTCTGTTCAGGATATTCTGAAGTGGGACAATGCCTTTGATACCCGCAGGCTAGTGGAATGGCAGGATAGAGGCTACCTAAAAAAAATCATTAACCGATGGTATGTGTTTGCCGATGCAAAGCATTCCGATCATTTTCATTGTCTGGTGGCCAATCGCATTTATTCGCCTTCTTATATTTCATTCGAGTCGGCATGGGCATATTATGGATTGATACCCGAGGGTGTTTACACCATCACATCGGCCACCAGTTTGAAACCGCACACATTCACTTCCAGCATGGGTTCGTTTGCCTATAGGCACTTAAAGCCATCGCTCATGTTTGGTTTTCGGTTAATAGAGGCAGGTGGGCAAATGTGCAAAATAGCAGAGCCCGAAAAGTTGGTGCTCGATCATTTGTACCTAAACCCTTCTTTGAAAACGCTAGAAGATTTCGAAGCGCTCCGCATCAATCAACCCATGTTGAAAGAACAGATTGTGCGCGCCCGTGCAGAAGAATACCAAAAGGTTTTCAAAAATAAATTGCTGGATAAAAGGGTCAATACTTTTTATAACACCTTCGGGCTATGATAAGCGTGGACGAACTATTGAAGTACTATCCGGAAAACCAACGTGGGTTTAGGGAGTTTATCCTGCGGGAATATTTACAGTATAAAATTCTCCAGATCATTTTCGATGATCCTGCCCGCAGCAAGCAACTGTGTTTCTTAGGAGGCACTTGTCTGCGCATGGTGCATGGCAACACCCGCTTTTCGGAAGACATTGACTTCGACAATGTTGGTTTGGATGAGAAAGATTTTGATAAAATTGCCGACACCATTAAGCAACAGTTGGAGCGGGAAGGATATGCCATAGAAATCAAGACGGTTTACAAAGGTGCATTTCATTGCTATATCCGGTTTCCCTCTCTACTCTTTCAGCATGGCCTTACAGGACATCAGGAACAAAAAATATTGATACAGCTCGATACCGAACCGCAAAACTTTTCATTTACGCCAGAGAAGTTCATAGTCAATAAATTTGATGTGTTCACGGAAATACCCGTAACTCCTATAGATATTTTATTGGCTCAAAAATTCTATACCATCGTCAACCGAAAGCGATCGAAGGGCAGGGATTTTTTTGATGTCGTTTTTTTACTTGGCAAAGGGGCAAAGCCCGACTACCGTTACCTAAAATTTAAATTGAATGTGGAGACCGGCACAGCCTTGAAAGAACGGGTGCTGCAAACGTGCGCGAAGTTGGACATGAACGAAATGGCCCGCGATGTTTCCCCCTTTCTCTTCGAGGCTGCCGATGCCCGCAAGGTGGCTATGTTTGTGCAATACATTAAGCAAGTTGACTTGTGATACGAATCTTAATAATTGACGATCACCCCTTAGTACTCGATGGTGTGAAGACCATGCTGAAAGGCGAGGCCACCGTTAAAATTGTAGGTACCTGCAAAACCGCAGCCGAAGCCCTTGCCTTTCTCTCCCACCAGGAGCCTGATATTATTTTGTTGGATATCAGCCTTCCCGACATGAACGGATTGGAGCTATGTGAGAAAATCAGGCTCACGCACAATCAAGTAAAAATCATAGGGCTTACTTCCACCAACGAGGCGGGCATCATCACTGGGCTTTTGCAACGGGGAGGCAACGGATACTTGTTAAAAAACATGGAAAGGGCCGAACTGTTAGAAGCCATTCGCACAGTGACGAATGGTAAAATCTATTTGAGCAAAGCCGCCAACGACAAAGTATTGGAGCAGTTTCAACACCCCGCAAAGCCAAGTGATAAATTTTTGCTTACGCGAAGAGAAAAAGAAATCCTTCAACTGCTGGCCGATGGGTTGAAAGGCCCACAAATTGCCGAAAAACTTTTCTTAAGTCCGCTCACGGTTGAGACACATCGTAAAAACCTGTTCAAAAAATTTAATGCCCACAGTGTGCAATTGTTGATCAAGATTGCA
>JAYVAI010000396.1:0-8433 GCA_043751075.1 Cyclobacteriaceae bacterium
GCGTTGAAATTAAAAAGTGTTATAAAAAGCAACCAATAAAAAATGAGTACTGCACAAAATGCAATGCCCATCATGATCCCTGCCGCCATTGTTTCTGAGCGGGTTTTACTTTTTGTTACCAATGCTAAAAATTCCACCACTGCGGACTATCAAATTGCCACAGTACACTGCCACCAGGAAACAACCCAGAATGCATTGATTAAACTTTGGGAGGGATTGATCAAGCCCGATGTAATTTTACTTGTAAACCCCGATGAAGATTACCATGAGTTGATCAATGAGGTGCAAGGGCTCTACATACCGTTAGTGTACTACACTCCCAAATTTGACCAGGCATCGATAGACATAGCGGTGAAACTCGGAGTGGATGATTACTTGTATGGTTCCATCAACGAAGATTTTATCAGGCATGTCGATGTGTTAAAAAAAATCAAACTATTTAAGAGCAATTTCAAAAACGGTGGTCCTACTGCTGGTGCCACTGTGTTCCCAATAAATATGTTGGCCTCAAAAAAAATGTGGAGGTTAAAACGGACCAGCGATATTCTTGTGGCACTCTTCAGCCTTATCATTTTGTCACCGATCATGGCATTGATAGCCGCTGCCATAAAGATAGAATCAAAAGGTACGGTGTTTTATATCTCCAAGCGTTCGGGCAGCGGTTACCAAGTTTTTGATTTTTATAAGTTCAGGACCATGCGACAAGGGTCTGATGAGGAGTTGAAGAATTTAAAAGACAGCAATCAATATGGATCGGGATCGGAGAAGGCAATTTTCTTTAAAATAAAGAACGACCCAAGGGTTACCCGCATAGGCCAATTTCTAAGGAGCACCAGCTTGGATGAATTGCCTCAGTTATTTAATGTACTCAGGGGCGACATGTCGTTAGTAGGCAACAGACCACTTCCTTTGTATGAAGCCGAGCAATTGACCCGCGATAATATGGCTGCACGATTTCTTGCTCCGGCCGGCATCACGGGCCTTTGGCAAGTGACCAAACGCGGAAAAGATAATATGTCACCGGAAGAACGGATCCAATTGGATATTGAGTATGCCAAGAAAAATTCCTTCCTTTTTGATATGCAGATTGTTTTAAAAACCTTCGTGGCAGTTTTACAGAAAGAGAAGGTTTAACGATCTATTTTAAACAACCCAATTATAATTATGGCAATTGTTGAAGCGTTAGTGCTGCTCTATTTTATTTATGTCGTCTCCTACACGTTTGTGTTTTCGCTGGCAGGGCTTTTTTACCGCAATCCCTCACCGGCCAGCAAGGGCACTAAAAAATTTGCTGTGTTCATCCCTGCGTATAAAGAGGATTCGGTGATCGTGGGCGTGGCACAAAAGGCACTTGCGCAATCCTATCCAAATGAATTTTATGATGTTATCATCATTGCCGATTCGTTGCAGCCCGAAACCATTGAAAAACTGAAACAACTTCCTATTCGCGTGGTGGAAGTAAAATTCGAATCAAGCACAAAAGTAAAATCCCTCAATCATGCGTTGAAGCAAGTGCCCGATTCATACGACTTTGCCGTGATCCTCGATGCGGACAATGTTATGCTGCCCGATTTTCTCGAGCGGATGAATGCTGCCCATCAGGCAGGGCACGGTGCCATACAAGGCCAACGGCTGCCAAAAAACAAAAACAGCACCCTTTCATTCTTGGATGGGCTTAGCGAAGCCATCAACAATCATATTTACCGGCAGGGCACAACGGCACTGGGGCTTTCGGCCTCCATCAATGGCTCGGGCGTGTCATTTGATTTTGCAACCTTCAAGCGGCTGTTGTCAGGCATGGAATCAATAGGAGGGTTTGATCGGGAGCTGGAGTTGTTGCTGCTCGAGAATAAAGCAAAAGTGATTTACTACAAAGATGCTAAGGTGCTCGATGAGAAAGTTGAAAAAACAGCCGTGTTTGAAAATCAACGGAGGCGATGGATATCGAGCCAATATCACTATCTGGCAAAATATTTCAAGCGTGGTGTGTGGGCATTGCTCAAAGGGAATTTTTCTTATTTTAACAGTTCTGTGCTGCGCAATATCCAACTGCCACGGTTGCTCAATTTGGGGTTGATTGCAGTAATACCAATTGCCTTATACTTTGTGAGAGGGTATCTTTTTTTTGGATATGCAATCTGGCCTTTGCTGCTTGCGCTAATGACCCTCTCCATGTTTTTTGCAATACCAAAAGAGTATTACAGTAAGGATATGCTCAAGGCGATTGTAAAATTGCCCGGTTTGTTTTTGCGCATGCTCTTGTTGATGTTCAAACTCAAAGGAGCCAACAAAAAATTCATCCACACTCCGCATGGGGCAACGTCCGAAAGCCAAAAATGAAATATGAGCATTTGGGCTTTACATCCATCGCTTTTTCCACATTTGAAAAACCAATAGATGCCATATCTTCTGAACATTTTCTGCATGGCCAGAAAGATATCGGTCGCGCTGGGCTATTATTTCCTTCACATTTAAGATGTCATCTTGCTTTAGCTTGCTTTCGTCCAAATGTTCCATGAGCATATCTTTCATTTCCGTTTTGAACCAATTCATGATGGGCACTATGAATCCCATTTTTGGCCGATCCATAATTGAAGCAGGAATGTGTTTATGAACTATGTTTTTTAGGATCACCTTGGTCCGGCCCTTGCTAAGTTTAAATTCAGATGGCAGCTGAGCCACAAATTCAATGATCCTTTGGTCCAACAAAGGTTCTCTTCCCTCCATTGAAACAGACATGGTTGCCCGATCTACTTTGGTGAGATTATTATCGACCAGAAACGTTTTGAAATCAATGGCCAACATTCTGTTAACGGCATCATTGCCTTCGGTGAAATTTCGCAAATCGAAATCAGTAGTTAGTTTTTGATAAGGGTGCTTCATCCTTTTGCGCAATTCTGATTCTGTGTTGAATTGTGAAATAATATCCATGGCGTAAAGTGGATCGTGCTTTGCCCAGATCATTTGCATCTTTTTGTATCGGGTACTAAAATTAAATGCCGAGCGTGTGCCAGGGATAAGTTCGGGATCAATGAGCCCCATCCCCTTGCTCATTCCCGATTGGAGCCAGCTAGGAAGTCGTTGAGAATATTTGAGCGACATTCCAAATTTTGGGTAGCCGGCAAATATTTCATCTCCACCATCTGCCGATAGTGCCACCTTTACTTTCTTAATGGCCATTTGACTTACCAGGGTGGTGGGTATAATTGAGTTATCACCCAATGGCTCGTCATAAATGTCAGGCAACTTCCTAATAATACTGAACGCTTCTTGATGGGTACAATACTGTTCGTGATGATCGGTACCTAAGTAATCGGCTACTTGTTTTGCATAAGGTGCTTCGTTATATGCTTGTTCTTCAAAGCCAATGGTAAAAGTTTTTAGTTTTTCCGTCCTTCCTGTTTGCAATATGGCAGCAACGGCCGAACTGTCGTACCCGCCACTAAGGAAAACACCAACCGGCACATCAGACACCATTCTATATTCACAAGCCGATTGCAGAAGTTTCTCTATTTCGGCCTCAGCCTCTTTGTAAGAGATAGCAAGTTTGGGTTTATTGTAATAGTCCATCACCTCCCAATATTTCTTGACTTCAATATTTTTATTGGCAAGATCTATTTCCGCAAAATGCCCCGGACGGAGCTTATGCGTATTTTTAAAAATGGTATAAGGTACTGGGATATAGCTATACTGAAAATACAATGCCAGGCTATCCACATCTAGTTCTTTTTGGAAAGCGGGATGCTGGTGCAATGATTTCAACTCTGATGCAAAGAGGAGCACATCGTTTTTCCAATAATAGTGCAGGGGTTTTACTCCAGCCCGATCTCTTACCAAAAAGAGCTTTTGCTTTCCCCTATCGAGCAATGCGAGCGAAAACATACCGATAAATTTTTCTAAGCAGGCGATACCCCAGGCATGGTAGGCTTTGATGATGACTTCCGTATCCGAATTGGAGAGAAAGGCATACCCCTTTGCTTCTAATAATATTCTTACCTCCTTAAAATTATATATCTCACCATTGAATACCATTACCAAGTCTTGAAAGATGTAAGGCTGATGCCCAAGCATAGAGAGCTCAAGGATAGACAGCCTTCTGTGACCCAAGCCTATCTGCGCATGGGCAACCTCTTGCTCAAACTGACCTTCATCATCTGGGCCACGATATTGGATCGCGTCTGTCATTGATTTTAAGACCCCGATGTTGGTTTTTTTTGTAAAGTCACAAAACCCTGCAATTCCACACATAATTTTTATTGTATTTTTTTAATAACCCGTGCAGGAACGCCTGCGGCCACGCAATATGGTGGAATATCTTTTGTAACTACTGCCCCTGTTGCAACTACAGAGCCTTTCCCAATCCTAACCCCCTTTAAAATAGTGCATCGGGTGGCAAGCCACACATCGTCTTCAATATATATCGGTTTGGAAATGCCATCGGAAAAATGATCTTTCACATCATGCAAGTCACTATCTAAAATAATGGTGTATGGTGCGATACGAACATTTTCACCAATGTGAACTAATTCTCTAACATCTATATGCACACCGTTTAAGCGCGAGTTTCTACCTACAATTAACTTTCCTTTTCTTCCTGTATAAAGTTTGGCTTGTACAATGGTTGACCAAATCCTTACTTCATCACCAAAAATCATTTGACCAGCGTTTCCTATAATGGGTTTGCCATTTACCGAAACCATTTTTCCCACCTTATTGCAATGGCGTAAATAAAATTTCCCCAAAGCCACTCGTAAAATCCCAACGAAGAGATAGCTCAACATAGTGAACATCGTTCCATCTGGATTCTCCTTCTTGAATTTTTTCAGCTTTGATTTTAAAATTGATTGAATGAACATGGACTATGCTTTCTGGTTTGTCAAGTTCCACGCGATACCTCTATAAAATGCTCTCAATTGCTCCAATTTTCCAAATAATAGATACTTAATGGTGGTTTTTGGGATAACTCCAAAAAGAAAAAACAAAATGCTTACGATGAAGGGAAATCCATTATAATTTCTCCTTTGAAATAGCAATCGGTTCCTTGACATATAATATATTTTCAGTGGGCTCTCGTCACCACCCGTGCTCTTCCCTTCCTTATGCACAACGCTAGAAACACCTATGTAATACATTTGAAACCCCTTGCGCTTAAACTGTTCGCACCAATCATGTTCTTCATAGTATAAAAAGTATATTTCAGGCATTGGGCCTACTTGATGGATTGCTTCTGGTCTTACTATAAGCGCAGCACCGTGGCCAAGCCCAGTTGGGCAATTGTGGTCATATTGGCCTTTGTCTTCCTCCCATAACCCAATCCGTGTTCCTCGGCCCGTAAAGGGGCTGATCTCAGTGGTACCCGCATATTGAATTGTTTTGTTATCCGGAAAAAGGACTTTAGGGGAAGCCATTCCTACCTGAGAATTTGCTTGCATGAATTCTACAATTGGCTGTAAAAAATTGGGGGAGAGCACTGTATCGTTATTTAAAAAAAACAAATAATCTCCCTTTGCAACTCTAATACCTAAATTGTTACCACCAGCGAACCCCAGGTTCTTTTTGCTTTGAATGAATACGATAGATGGAAATTTCCCGATTAAAAATTGTTCAGGAGATTCGGCAGAAAAATTATCCACCACAATGGTTTCTATATTAGGATAAGTTAGGCTTTGCACCGATTCAAGGAATTCAATAGTATCATTAAGGGTGTTGTAGTTTACGGTTATAAGCGATATGAGCGGATAATTTTTCATTTAAATGAATTTTTTTCTTGGCTGGAAGAGAAGGGTGTTTTTAAACTTATCAAAGTTTCAACTTGGGGAAAAGATGGGAATATTACAAAAAATAAATATATGAGGGATTAAAAAGTTGATTCATGGTGCAAAACAAATTCCCAGTGCAAAGGCCGCAACAAAGTTCATACACCAGGTCTACTCGCAAAGGTTATTGCACCTGCTACCAGCAAGCCACCGGCAAGGCAGGCGCAAAGGCGTAAAGGAACGCAAAGGGTTACTGGCGAAACGTTTGGGAGGCGGATTGCTGCTGCAACGTAAATCCACAATGTAAGGGAGCGAATTGCTTCTTGGTTTTAGCCGGTAGCAGAGATAAATTGCTCGCGCATATCGGCCTTTGCAGTCTTTGCTCCTGCGAGATAAAAGCCCGGCTGATTTTAGTAGCCATCGGGTGGTGAATATAATTGCACTTTTTGCCGGCAAGTATTAACTTGGTGAAACGAATTTTTGAAACTATCTTAAATCCGATGGCATATAGTCTCAATATTAACCACGGTTCCTTTAAAAGGGAGAATTGAATTACTTTTGAGTATGAGGGCGTATTTAACCCGGACAAGGCAGTAGAGAAATAAAAGCAGATTAGAGTAGCTTAGCAATGCTTTACTTGTGTAATTCAGCATGTTTTTTTTGAATTTAGTCGAATAAGAATTATCTTAAAGTTCGATTTTTGCTTAATCGTTGTTCCTTTGAATGTTTTGTGAAATTTTTATCCTTACAACCCTAAAAAATGAAGCCGCTATTTAAGTTGACAATTTTGATTGGATTGTTTTTTTGGTCGAAGGCATCTTTTGGCCAGTGCAATTGCAATTTCACGATCCCCGTGGGAACCTCCACCTATATCTTTGATGGGGCTGCCAAAGGAACAAAGCCAGGAGACGTTATTTGCTTAACTGCTGGATCAATGAAATCGGTGTGGTTCAGAAATCTGAAGGGCTCAGCAACAAACTACATTAAAGTCATAAACTGCGGTGGTCAAGCCCTTGTCGGCACGCCCACTGCAACTGATGCCATTTCCTTTTCAAATAGTCAGTACATACATCTCACAGGTACAGGTGATCCTAATTTTTTTTATGGCATTAAAATTCCAGAAAGTAGCCCTGGTTCTCAAGGAGTAAGCGTCAATAATCTAAGTTCAGATTTTCATATTGATCATCTGGAAATAAATAAAACAGGGTATTCGGGCATCATGCTAAAATCTGACCCCAGTACAGACTGTTTAAATACAATTTATGAGAGACCTAATTTCATAATGAAAAATATCGATATTCATGATAATCTTATTCGTGACACCGGTGGCGAAGGCATTTATTGTGGAAATAGCTTTTATGGCGGCACTACCGTTTTTTGCGGAACCACACAATATTGCCATGAAGTTAGGTCGGTAAAAATCCATCACAGCATATTTGAAAATACCGGACGGGAATCCATTCAAGTTGGGGCTGGCGTTGATGATGTCAGTGTTTATAACAACAAGGTGACCAATTATGGTATCAAAAACCTTAGCAGCCATAATGGAGGGATTCAATTGGGCAATGGTTCAACAGGAAAAATCTATAATAACCTTGTGAAAGGAGGGAGTGGCAGAGCAGTGTTTATGTCGGGCTTAGGCAACATTTGGGTTTTCAATAACATTTTTGTAAACACAGGTGTTACGGCAACGACTGCAGCTATTGCAATGAGCATAAGTAAAACTCCTTTGTCCACTGACATTGTGCCTCTTGACTTTATTGGGCCTGTTCATATCATTAACAATACTTTTGTAGGCGAGGACTACGGTTGCTTAGTAGAATATCTCAAAGGCCCACTTGGCAATGTGCTTTATAACAATCTCATTGTAGGCGGAAAGTCGGTCTGGTTCTCGCTTAGGGGAGATACCGATTGGGCAAAATCAAACAACGTTTACATCGCCAATATTGCCGATGCAAAATTTGTTGATCCTGCCATAGACGATTACCGTTTGCAGCCTGGTTCACCTGCCATAAATGCTGGTAAAGATGTAACCGTCTATGGAGTAACATTCGACTTTGAAGGTAAGCCGCGACCGGTTGGAGGCCTTTGGGACCTTGGTGCATTTGAGCTTCCCGGAAACCAGAAACCGGCCGTGTCGGTGGGTGCCAACCAATCGATAATATTACCAACCAATACTACAACCATTACTGGTTCTGCTACCGACCCCGATGGCTCCATCGCCTCTTATCTATGGGCGAAACAAAGCGGCCCAGCTGCTACCCTTGCCAATGCTACTTCCACCACTCTTACTGTATCTGGTTTGGTGCTTGGCGTTTATGTGTTCCGGCTAACGGCAACCGACAACTTGGGGGAAACCGGCTTCAAAGAAATGACAGTGACCGTTACCGATCCTGCCATCAATCAACCTCCAGTTGCCAATGCGGGAGCCAACCAAACCATTACCCTTCCAACCAATACCATTGTTCTTACCGGGTCGGGCAGCGATCCCGATGGCTCAATATCCACCTACCTTTGGACAAAATTTAGCGGGCCGGCAGCGACATTGACAAATGCAAGCACAGCGGCACTCACCGTGGCAGGCCTTGTTCAAGGTATCTACGTTTTTAGACTTACCGTTACTGACGATAAAGGCGCAACCGATTTTAAAGACGCGACTGTGACAGTTAACGCTGCT
>JAYVAI010000397.1:0-23289 GCA_043751075.1 Cyclobacteriaceae bacterium
CCTAATGGAAAACACAGCGCAAATGAATAAGTATAGCAAAGAGGGAATAGAGCGAATAAAGGAATTCGATCTCGACTCAATAATGGCTCAAACGGTGGAGTTGGTTGAAACCATTTGATCGGCATGAAATCCAAACCAGTTATTTTGGTAATCGAAAACAGCATTGACGTAACGGGTGCATTAAAGTCCATTACCCGAACTGCTTTTGACCTTCGTTCTTTTTTTGATTTTGAATTTATTATCCCTAAAAATTCAAAAGGAAGATTTTGGATTGAGGACAAGGGCTTTAATAAAATCCGTGAATTGCCCTTGAGGGAATTAAGCAGGCGATTTTCCTCCCTTATATTGTATATCCCTTTTTTGCTGGCGAATGCCATCCGATTGAATAGAATGGTGAAGCAGAAAGGAATTTCCATTATGCACGTAAATGATCTTTATAATTTGCTTCCGGTGGTGATACGCCTCCTTGGCAATTCAACCCCCTACATTTGCCACATCCGTTTTTTGCCAGATCGTTTTCCTGCTTGGCTTTTTAATTTTTGGCTGAGGTTGCATTTCCGTTTCGCAGAAAGAATCGTGGTGGTTTCAAAAAGCGTGGAGAGAATGTTGCCACCACACCCCAAGATCACGGTTATTCATAATGAATTGCCAGTAGAAGAGATCCATCCAGAACGGTTGGCCAATAGTGGCAATAAGCATTATACCTTTCTGTATATTTCTAACTTTATGATTGGTAAAGGCCAGGATTTTGCTTTGCAGTCGTTTGCTCACATCCATGAAACTGTACCCGAATGGAAACTTCGCTTTGTAGGAGGCGACATGGGGCTGAAAAAAAACAGAGACTACGTAAATCGCCTAAAGCATCGGGCAGAAGAATTAAAAATTGCCAGGAAGATCGAATGGGTAGAGTTTACAAAAGACGTTGAACGGGAATATAAGCAAGCTGATATTGTGCTGAACTTTTCAGAATCAGAATCCTTTTCAATAACCTGCCTGGAAGCCCTTTATTATGGACGGCCTTTGATTGCCACCGATTGTGGTGGGCCGGCAGAAATCATTGACCATAAAATAACTGGGATTTTGGTGCCTAACCGAAATGGTGAGGCAATGGCAGAGGCTATGAAGGAGTTGGCCATGATGCCAAAGCAGCGAGAGGAAATGGGTTTAGCGGCCAGGGATTCTGTTCGTTATAAATTCAGTGTGGAGAAAACTTCGGTTCGGTTGAAAGAGATTTATGAGCAGGTACTAAAACAGCAATGATGAGGGCGTATATTTTCGGTTTTTTATTTTTGTTGGTGTGTGGTGGGCTGCGTGCACAAGCCGTGCAAGCTAATTTTTCCATTCAGGCCCAAGCATGTTTGAATGAAAACGTCCAATTAACAAATTCATCAATAAATGCCGACCGTTATGAGTGGGACTTTTGCCAAGGTGATTTGAGCGCAACACCAACGGCCTCTGTGGTGGCTAATCTAAGCGGAAACATTACGACCGGAGTGGATGTTGTTTTTGATGGCGCGAAATGGATAGGCTTTGTGACAAGTCGAGATGCAAACGCTATTTTGCGTTTAGACTTTGGTGCAGATATTAAATCTTCGCCAACAATCGTAAACCTGGGCAATGTCAGCAATGTCATACTCAAACCAGTTGATATTAAAATAATTTTTGAAAATGGAATTTGGTACGGATTTGTATATGGACAAGAAGACCCCAAACTAATAAGGATTGATTTTGGAAACTCATTATTTAACACCACTTCGAGTATGGTTCCAATTACGGCAACAGTGGTTGCTACGGGTGCCGGATCAATCAATGGGGGGCTTGATATTGTATATGATGGAACCAAATGGATTATTGTTTCTACTAAGTCTCCATCCTTTGAAATCTTTAAATTAAACACGATCACATCCATTCCCACAGCCAGCGATATATTAACTGGAATAGCTAATCCTTTAGGCACCAGTTTAGGTGATGTGACAATTTATAAATCGAACGGATTGTTTTTTGGATACATCGCAGCTTTTGGCACTGGTAAGCTCTTGAGGTTAAACTTCGGAGCAGATTTATTCACAACTCCGATCATTCAAGATATCTCATCCGTTCTTCCGGCTGGGTCATCCCCGTACGGCATTGACGGGGCAGTAGATAATGGAAATTATTATTTATTCATTGCCATGCTTCAGGGGAACCTATTTAAAATCAACTTGGGCACCGATCTCACAATGCCCCCTTTAGTTGGTACGGATATAGGGCAACTTTCCATATTAACAAATACCCTAAAACTGAAGCTTGTAAAAGAAAAGACGAGTTGGTCCAGTTTCTCTGTTGATTTCAGCTCAACAAATCTTTTTAGAGTTGATTTTCCAAACCCTGCACCTTGTCCTGCTGATTTTTCTTTTTCATTTGTTAGCCAACCGACTATAAAGTACATCACCAGCGGAACAACTCGAATTTCCCTCCGAAGTTTCAAGGGCGGCACCTACGATGAAGCCCACAAATCAATAACCATATCTTCACTCAATGCTCCCGCCATCAATTTCACAAACCAGCAAGTATGCTTACAAAGCCCCATTCAATTCACATCTACAAGTGATCAAACTATCGCTTCCCAGTCTTGGGATTTTGGAGATGCCCAAACCAGTTCAGCGGTGGCTCCTCAAAATGTTTATGCCTCAGTCGGTGCGTATGATGTATCCTTAAAAGTAACCTCATCCAATGGCTGCACGAATACAGAATTAAAAACCATCAAAATCTACAACCAACCCACACCCACCTTCACCCTCCCCACCGGCCTCGTCTGCACCAACAACGAATTTACTTTCACGAACACCACCACCGACAACTTTGATGGCAACCTCAGCTACGAATGGTTGGTGAATGATGTGAGCAACTCAACCGTGCGCGATTTAAAACATGCGTTCACCTCGGTGGGCGATCAACAGATAAAATTAAAAACATCTATTCCCGGTTGCACAACCGAAACGATCCAAACATTGTTGGATGTAAAAACGGGGCCCACCGTGGCGTTTACGGTTGCTGGCAAATGCGAAGACGAAAGCATAATTTTTTCAAATGGCTCCACGGGCGCAATCAGCAGTTACCTGTGGAACTTTGGCGATGGCAACAACGATGCGCAACAAAACACTGCGCACGCGTTTCCTGATCCTGGAAACTATAATGTGTCGTTGCAAACCATTGGCACCAACGGATGCACCAGCACGCTCGCAAAACCCGTGAATATTTATTCCGTGCCTCAAACCAACTTTTCCCTCGAGCTTCCACCGTTTTCATGCGCGGGCACACCCTCGCAATTCAATGACTTAACTCCGCCCATGCCGGATAGCAATGTATCAACATGGGCATGGGTGTTTGGCGATGTTGCAAACGGAAACGCGTCCCAAAAAAATCCTCTATATACATATTTATCTGCGGCAGACTACTTAGTTTCACTTACCACAACCACTAATTTTGGGTGCACCAACTCTATACAAAAATCCATCACCATAAGCCCTTCGCCCAAGGCAGATTTTTCAGTTGAGCCCGCATGCGTAAATAGGGGAACACAATTTACCGATCTGTCAACGGGTGATGTTAAATCTTGGCTATGGTCGGTGCAAAACAAAACTTACACGGTAAAAAATGCTCAGCATATTTTTAACTCGGCAGCCACCTACAATGCCATGCTTACGGTAACATCAAATAACAATTGCATCAGCCAGATTTCAAAAAATGTAATTGTACCAATTGCTGTTACTGCTGATTTTACCGCGCAGGCTACGTGTGCCACCAAGCCAGCCTTGTTCCTGGCGGTCAATGCAAGTAGTGCCGATCCTGCTGTGTCGTGGTCATGGAATTTTGATGGACAGGCAACTGGCGCGGGCTTATCACCTCAGCATATTTTTCCGTTGGTAGGAAATTATTCTGTGGCGATGAGCACTACGCGTCAATCAGGTTGCATCTATTCGGTGACCAAAACTATTTCGGTAATCGCGCCACCCACGGCAGGCTTTTCTGTTTTTCTGGAAGCCGGAGCTGCACCGTTTCCTGTGGACTTTGTGAACACCTCATCACGGGCAACTTCAAACACATGGAAGTTTGGCGATGCATTGAACACCACAAGCAATTTTTTTTCTCCTTCTTTCACGTACACAACGTTGGGCACCTACACCGCGGAGCTTACAGCAGGCAACGCCATTGGTTGCACCGACACATACAGTAAGTTGATAAGCGTGGTAGTGCCAACCATCAATGCCGCCATAGCGGATTTTGATTTGAAAAAAACTTCCGCAGGGTGGAGCCCGGTGGTCACCATCGAAAACAAAAGCAACATCGCTTTGATCAACTCCGATGTTTATCTCGATATATCGGGCAGTGCTCTGCTAAGTGAAAAAATTATTGCCGTCATAAAGCCGGGCGCATTCTTTACCCATCCTTTCGCCACCACTATTTCGCCCCGCGCGGTTCACTATGCGTGTGCAGAAATAAAAATCAATGCCGATACATTTTTGTTCGACAACCGGCAATGCGTGAATGTGGCCGATCAGTTCACGTCCTTAACTCCATACCCAAATCCTGCCAATGCGGAACTTATACTCGAATGGATAAATCAACGTGACGAGCCCATGCAAGTAATTATTTATAGTTCTTCGGGGCAGGTTGTTTTAAGCAAGGAGTATTCCACCACCCTGCAAGGCCTCAACCAAGTCAATGTGAACGTATCCAGTTTGCAAGCCGGGATTTATTTCGCCTCGTACTCTGCCGGTGGCCTGCCACAAAATTTCAGGTTTTCTATAATCCGATAATTGTAGCGTGGAATATTCTTACGACATGATCAAGAGGCCGGGAATTTTATCTAAATTTACTCGTGTAGTAAACCACTCTTACCTATAATTTTGATGAAGGCTAAACTTGACCCCACCGACCGCAAGATTTTGGAAATCCTGCAAACCAATTCGAACATCACCAATGCACAGCTTGCCCAGGATATTGGCCTTTCGCCAGCTCCCACGCTTGAGCGCGTAAAGAAATTAGAAAACACGGGTGTCATTAAAAGCTATCATGCCGTGATAGACATGGCCAGTGTAGGCTTGGGTGTCACCACCTTTGTGATGGCATCGCTCAAAGGCCACAACAAAGAAAACATAGCCAAATTTATGACGGCCATTAAGGAAATTGATGAGGTGATAGAATGCCACCACGTAACTGGCCAGGCCGATTTCATTTTAAAAATTGTTGCCTCCGATATTCCTGCGTATCAAAACCTGATGTTGGAAAAAATAACGAACATTGAAGTGGTTGACAACCTGCAAACAACCGTCATACTTTCCACCTTCAAAGACAGCAAAGTTGTGCCCATACCATGAGCAACTCCATTTCCACATTAGTGCTCGACACGGTTAAAGTAAAGCAAAAGATCAGGCGCATTGCCTATGAAATCTTTGAGAACAATTTCAAAGAAAAAATTCTTGTCCTTGCCGGGATTGATGGCCAGGGATATTCGCTCGCCAAAATAATAGCGGCTGAGCTTGGAAAAATTTCCCCTCTGGAAATTAGGATTGTAAAAGTGTCGTTGGATAAACTTTCGCCACAGCAGAGTGAGGTCACCTTAGATGCAGAAACCAAAGAGATAAAAAAAAAGTGTATTGTATTGGTGGATGATGTGCTGAACACAGGGCGCACATTAGCCTATGCCATGAAACCATTTTTGGATATGGACATAAAAAAAATTGAAGTGGCCGTAATGGTAAACAGAAGCAACACCTTGTTCCCCATCACGCCCACTTACACGGGTTACCAATTGGCCACCACCCTCACCGACCACGTAGAAGTGGTGCTCGGAAAAAATGCCGCGGTGTATTTAAAGTAATTGGATCATGTTACAACGATGGATGGTTGAGGAAGTTGCAACATCACATCTCACATCCTAAATCCCACATCTTAAATCCTAAATCTTAAATCTCATAATGTCCACCCACAAACCTCAAGACATAAAAAGAATCACCACCCACCAACTTCAGGAAATGAAGAACCGTGGCGAAAAAATTTCTATGCTCACGGCTTATGATTTTAGCATGGCCAAGATTATTGATGGTGCGGGCATAGACGTGATCTTGGTGGGCGACTCCGCATCCAATGTGATGGCAGGAAATGAAACCACGCTGCCCATCACGCTGGATCAAATGATCTACCATGCTACCTCGGTGGTGAAAGCCGTAAAGCGGGCGTTGGTTGTGGTGGATATTCCGTTCGGCCATTATCAGGGAAGTTCGGGCGAGGCCTTGCGGTCGGCCATTCGCATCATGAAAGAATCGGGGGCGCATGCAGTAAAATTAGAAGGCGGCAGTGAAGTGAAAGATTCTGTCCTTCGCATTTTAAGTGCCGGTGTGCCGGTGATGGGCCACCTGGGATTGACTCCTCAATCCATTTACAAGTTTGGAACGTACAGCGTGCGCGCCAAGGAAGAAGTAGAAGCAACCAAACTGATGGAAGATGCAGTATTGCTGCAGGAGTGCGGATGTTTTGGAATAGTGGTGGAGAAGATTCCGGCAATGTTGGCGAAACAAGTAGCGTCCCGTTTGCAAATACCCGTCATAGGCATTGGTGCCGGCCCCGATGTGGATGGGCAAGTGTTGGTGATGCAGGATATGCTGGGAATAAACAAAGAATTTAAACCACGGTTTTTGCGCAGGTATGCCGACTTGCATGGGGTGATCACCGCAGCCGTTCAAAAATATATCAGCGACATCAAGGCCCGCGAATTTCCCAATCAACAGGAGAAGTATTAGTATTAAAATACCTCGATAATTTCTAATTTCACGGCAGGTTTGAACAAAAAAATTCTAAATCATAACTAAAATGAGCGATCAAAAAAACGTGTCCGACTCTGGGCGGATCACCGTCACCAACGGAAAATTAAATGTGCCCGATAACCCAACCATCCCTTTTATTGAAGGCGATGGCACCGGGGTTGACATCTGGCCTGCCTCAAAACATGTGTTTGATTCCGCGATAGCGAAAGCTTATGGAGGCAAGAAAAAAATAAACTGGAAGGAAGTTTTGGCTGGCGAAAAAGCCTTCAACAAAACCGGCAACTGGCTGCCCGATGAAACCCTGGATGCGTTCCGTGAATATTTGGTAGGCATCAAAGGCCCACTCACTACACCCATTGGCGGGGGCATCACATCGTTGAACGTGGCCTTGCGTCAGATCCTTGATTTGTATGTATGCCTGCGGCCCGTGCGGTGGTATAAAGGCGTTCCTTCTCCGGTAAAAAATCCGGGCGCTGTGGACATGGTGCTGTTTCGCGAGAACACCGAAGATATTTATGCGGGCATCGAGTTTGCCGCGGGCACACCACAGGCGCAGAAGGTGTTGGATTTTATAGAAAAAGAATTTCCGAAGCAGTTCAGCAAGATCCGTTTCAACACCAAAGAAAAATCAGAATCATTCTGGAAGTTGGTGGGCGCACCCAACATGAACAACGATGTGCAAGTAGGCATTGGCATCAAACCGGTGAGTTATAGTGGCAGTGTGCGCTTGATACACAGTGCCATTGCCTATGCCGTAAAGTTCAACAGAAAGTCAGTGACGCTCGTGCACAAGGGAAACATTATGAAGTTTACCGAAGGTGCTTTTCGCGATTGGGGTTATGCCGTAGCAGCCGAATATTTTGGCGACAAGGTTTACACCTGGAACCAATGGGAGAAAACAAAAAAAGAAAAAGGCGAGGAAGCTGCCAACGCAGAACAAAAGGCAGCCTTGGCATCGGGCAAAATTTTGATCAAAGATTCCATTGCCGACATCGCGTTGCAGCAAGTGTTGACACGGCCCGAAGATTTTGAAGTGATAGCAACCTTGAATTTGAACGGTGACTATTTAAGTGATGCGCTGGCTGCCCAAGTAGGCGGCATTGGCATTGCGCCCGGTGCCAACATCAACTACATTACAGGCCATGCAATTTTTGAAGCCACGCACGGCACGGCACCAAAATATGCAGGCCAGGACAAAGTGAACCCCGGCTCGGTAATACTTTCCGGTGTGATGATGTTGGAATACATGGGCTGGCAGGAAGCAGCAGACCTTATTACCCGGGGCTTGGAGAAAGCCATTTCCACCAAACGTGTGACGTACGATTTTCACAGACAGATGGAAGGGGCAACACTGCTCAAGTGTTCGGAATTTGGAAATGAAATTGTGAAGAATATGTAAACTGTCGGATCGATAAAAAAAGGAAAACCCAGCCGTTGGATATGGCTGGGTTTTTTATTGGTGCTTAGGGTCTGTTGAATAAGTAATTGGCCTGATTAACCTTAATCCTACTTTGTCAAGTTCTAAATTTATGACAAGATCAAAACGGATAATCAAAGGTCTGAAAGAAAGTCACCGCTCTCTTTCTCGCCTTAGCGAAGCGAGGACATTTTCATTAAAGTGTCATTCCGGGCGAGGGGAGAATTTTTTTAAAAATTGGTTCACAAGCAAACGAGACCCGGAATCCCGTTAAGGTTTGCGCCAATCTTTTTTTATCGGGATCGCGGGTCGAGTTGAATACTTTCAATACTGATAAAGTTTGAGCACCCTCGCCAGCGATGACATTTTCAATAATTGGAATTAACATGACAAAGTAGGATTAATCATCATTCGATATTCTAATTTGAACTTAGAATGATGGATGATGAAAGTTCCTGCCGTCAGACTGCTGTCAGGCATGGATTTTTGAAGTGGGTCAGTATTCACCTTTTTGGTTCTGGCTTGTTCTGGTTAGGAAACCTCATACTCAACTTTGGCTGGATTTTTCATCTGCTTAGAAGCATTCAGTATTTCAATACCAACGATGGAACCGTTTTTGTCATAGTCGAGAATAATACCGGGCTTTCCTTCATCGCTTTCCAGAATTTTTTCATCAGTGAAAACAATGTAGAGCACATCAACCTCTTTATTATATTTTACCTTCATAATATTTTTTTATTTTTGACGCTTTGTAAACCGCAATCACTATCGCCTCCTCGTCAACAAAAATACGGATTAAATATTTCTGCCATTGAATGTCATCGCGGTGGGTGCATTTCAAAATGTTATGTTCTAAAGACCTCCAAGTTTTTAAAAACTTGGAGGTCTTACTGGAATGGTGTGACATTTTGAAATGCACCCGGAAAATAACTAATGAAAAAACTAAATTTTATTTTTTTACCTTTCATACATGATCATCGAAGACACCAAACCACTCACCATAAAAAGCTGGTCGCCCGAAGACCGGCCCCGGGAAAAAATGCTGATGAAAGGAACCACCGCATTATCCGATGCGGAGTTGATTGCCATTTTGATTGGCTCGGGCACTCCCAAGATGAGTGCTGTGGAGTTGTCGAAGAAAATCCTACAGCTGGGCAACAACAACCTGAATGAACTCGCCAAGCTTTCCATCAAAGACCTGACAAAAATAAAAGGCATTGGCGAGGCCAAAGCGATTACCATTGTGGCCGCCCTGGAGCTTGGCCGCAGGCGAAAAGAAAAAGACCCCGAAGAGAAACCTCAAATAATTTCTTCCAAAGATGCGTTTGATCTTTTGAAAGGTGATATGATGGACTTGCCCACCGAAGAATTTTGGGTGCTGCTGATGAACCGCGCCCACCGCGTGATAAAAAAGAAACGAGTGAGCGAAGGGGGCGTGGCTGGCACCGTGGCCGACCCCAAAGTGATTTTCAAAATGGCGTTGGAAGAACTTGCCACCGGCATTATTGTGGCACACAACCATCCGTCAGGAAATTTGCAGGCAAGCCAAAGCGATATTGAGCTCACCAAAAAACTAAAAGAAGCTGGCAAGTTTATGGAAATACAACTGCTGGACCACCTCATCATAGCCAACCAAAAATATCTTAGCTTTGCCGATGAAGGATTGATATGAAGGGAATTCCAAAACCGGTTTATATAGTCAGTATTTTATTTCTGGTTGCAATACTGGCTTTAGTCTATTTGACGATTGCGCCTAAGCAAGAATTGAAAATACTGGAAGCAGAAAAAATTGAAAAAGAAATAACAGAACCCGCTCTTCCACTACCTCCACAAAAAGAGAAAGAAGTCACTACCATTGTGGATGCAAACCCGCACACGCAAAATCTATTGGCCCAATACGAAAAATTTATTGCAAAGGCCATGCGCTCCGGCCAGACTCCGGGGGCTGCTATTGCCATCATCAAAGATTCATCCATTATTTTTTTGAAAGGCTTTGGCCTAAAGCAAATTGGAAAGCCCGACTCCATTGATATCAACACCGTGTTTAGGTTAGGTTCTGTCTCAAAATGTTTTGCTTCGGTGCTTGCAGGCACATTGGTAAGCGATTCTGTGATTGGCTGGGACGACCCCGTGATCAAATATTTAAAAACCTTTGAACTCAAGTCTGTTGAGAGCACGCAAAAACTGACTTTGCGCCACGTGCTGTCGCACACCATGGGCCTACCCTATCACGCTTACACCGATATGATTGAAGAGCGCACCCCGCTGGATACACTTTTGAAAGCGCTAAAAAACGTAAACCTGATTGGCGAGCCTGGAAAAATTTACAGCTACCAAAATGTAGGCTATAGTGTGATCGGCAAAGTAATTGAGGCGGCCACTCATCTATCCTTCGAGCAAGCGTTGACAGAAAAAGTATTTCTTCCTCTTCACATGAAAAACAGTTCCGCTTCGTATTTAGCTATGGTGAGCAATCCAAACATAGCGAAGCCTCATCTCTTTTCGCGAAAGCGCTGGAAGTCCGTACCCGTATCGGATACCTATTATGATTACGCCCCGGCAGGCGGAGTAAATGCGAGCATTGCCGACATGGCACTTTGGCTAAAAGCATTGCTTGGCAATCATCAAGATGTGATTGCCAGCACCACCCTAAATGAGATTTTTAAACCGCACATAAAAGCTATTGCAAAAAATAGAAATTTCAGGAGATGGAAAAAACCAGTTGCATCCTACTATGCCCTCGGCTGGCGCGTGCTCACCTTTAAGAACGACACCATTGAATACCACGGAGGGTACGTGAACGGATACCGAAGCGATGTGGCCCTGGACCGCAAAAACAAAATCGCCATTTGTGTGCTCACCAACTCGGCAGGCAACTTGGCCGACCGGTCCATTCCAGAATTTTTTGCCCAATACAGCCAGCATAAAATTTCTATTGATGCCTGGCAAAACAGGAACAAGAATGTGCTCGTGGCCAATCGCACAAAAGAATTACAACCGCCTCTCAATTAATGAAACGCTCAAATCTGTTTATAGTAATCGGATTGATTGCCGTAGTTGCTGTGACAATTTATTCCATGCAAGGTGGAAAATCGGCTGAGGAGTATCAGGATTTTATTGCCAACAAACGAAAAGAAAGCGATGAGTTTATGAAGTCGGGCAAGGGCTCACCGTTTCTGCAAGACACTATTCCCTTTAAGGGATTAAACTATTTTCCGGCCAACGAAAAGTACAATATCAAGGCAGGGCTTGAACCGATTGAAAACAAAAAAGTTGTGCTCCTTGCCACCAGCATAGGAAGCGAACAAAAATATTTAGAGTATGCCTATGCCATTTTTGATTTGGATGGAACGGAAAACAAACTTCTCATTCTTGAATCTATGGAGATGGGGCCGCAGCGGGGCACGCTTTTTCTCGCTTTCGCGGATGAGACAAGTGGCATTGAAACCTACGGAGCCGGTCGCTATTTAGATGTAAAAAAAGTTGCGGCCGCAAAATCCATTCAGTTGGATTTCAACCTTGCCTACAATCCTTATTGTGCCTACACCGACAGCTTCACATGCCCGTTTCCACCGAAAGAAAATATTTTGAAAGTGATAGTGGCTGCGGGGGAGAAAAATTACCATTAATGAAATGGTTAGAACTCGTAACTTAGAAGCATGAAAGGCAAATACACATTTACAGCTCACATTGAGAAAGACCCTGAAACAGGTCTTTTTATCGGTTATATTCCTTCTTTGCCAGGAGCACATTCTCAGGGCGAAACGCTGGACGAACTTCACAAAAATTTAGAGGAAGTTGCATCACTTTGCATGGAGGAAATTACTGAGGGTGAAAATCACCAATAGTTGTTTAGGTATTTTTTGCTGCGAGATACAAGCCGTGACCTTCGAGTCATCCAAATTGATTTATAGTATTGTTTCCCAAACCAATTCACGAAACATCCTACTTCTTTTTTTTCAGATTTGCATAAAGTGACTTTGAAAAGTTCTGCTTCGCTACAGCCAAATCATAATCAGTCTGCACACCTAACCAAAAAGAAGCATGGATACCAAACACAGCCTCTAACCTCAATGCGAGCACAGCCGATACATGTCTTTTACCTTGAAGAAGCTCTGATAAATTGCCCGGCTTAAGGTCCAAGGCTTCCGCCAATTTAGATTTTTTTATTTCTCGTGCATCAATCTCCATGCGAAGCACTTCTCCCGGATGAAGCAAAACATCAGTCTCCAATTCTTTTCCCGCTTTGCCCAAAACCATTCTTGTTTTCATTAATGAATCGGACGATCACATTTCAAATTTACCAAATTTTGATAAGCTCGAAATAACTATTTTCCGTACAGATTAATCTGCTAATTTTGAGACCGCTAAAATAAGAAATGAAAATCTCCTACAACTGGCTCAAGCAATATATCAACACTCCTGAATCTTCAGAAGAGATTGGCCACGTGCTTACCTCCACCGGCCTTGAAGTGGAAAGTGTTGAGCCTTTCGAAACAGTGAAAGGCGGCCTCAAAGGCTTAGTGATAGGCGAAGTGCTAACGTGTAGCAAACATCCCAATGCCGACAAACTTTCAATCACAACAGTTGATGTAGGTGGTGAAAAACCATTGCATATAGTTTGTGGTGCTTCCAATGTGGCAGCCGGACAAAAAGTGATTGTGGCCACCGTGGGCACTGCCCTCTATCCCACCAAAGGCGAATCATTCGTAATCAAATCTGCCAAGATCAGAGGCGAGCAATCCGAAGGAATGATTTGTGCCGAAGATGAAATCGGGCTGGGCGAAAGCCATGCTGGTATTATCGTGCTCAACACCACCGTGGCCAATGGCACTCCCGCTTCGTCATACTATAATATAGAGTCCGATCATACAATCGAAATTGGCCTCACCCCAAACCGTGCCGATGCGGCCTCGCATATTGGTGTTGCCAGAGATATTAAGGCTGCAAAAAAACGTGATCTCTGTATTCCGTCCGTTGAATCATTTAAAATCGACAATACACAATTAGCCATTCCTGTTGTTGTTGAATTGACCGAGGCCTGCCCTCGCTATTCGGGCGTTACCCTTTCGGGGATCACAGTGGGCGAATCGCCCGAGTGGTTGAAGAACCGTTTGAAATCCATTGGTCTTTCCCCCATCAACAACATTGTGGACATCACCAATTTTGTGTTGCACGAAACAGGCCAGCCCCTTCATGCTTTTGATGCCGATGAAATCACGGGGAAAAAAGTAATTGTAAAAACATTACCTGCCGGAACAAAATTCAAAACATTAGATGGCAAAGAGAGGTCACTATCATCTTCTGATTTGATGATATGCAACAGTGAAGAACCGATGTGCATTGCCGGTGTATTTGGTGGAAGCAAATCGGGCATTTCGGAAAAAACAAAAAATATTTTTCTCGAAAGTGCCTGCTTCGCTCCCGATTACATCCGCAAAACGGGCATGCACCATCAGTTAAAAACCGATGCATCGTTCCGGTTTGAGCGCGGCACTGATCCAAACATGACTGTGTATGCATTGAAGCGCACTGCCTTGCTTATAAAAGAAATTGCCGGTGGATTGGTTTCTTCCGAAATCGTAGATGTCTATCCAAAAAAAATCGAGAACAAAACGATCTTGATACGAGATAAAAACGTGAAGCGGTTGATAGGCAAAGAAATTCCACGCGAAGAAATTTTTTCTATTTTAGAACGGCTCGACATGGTGGTTTCAAAAAAGCAAGATGACACCTTCACCGTGTCCGTGCCCCCCTATCGCGTGGATGTAACCCAAGAGGCAGATGTAGTGGAAGAAATCCTGCGCATTTATGGCTTCAACAATATTGAACTTTCAGAAATTGCCGGCACCGATTACCTCGCAGAGTTTCCTGAAAAGGACAGTAATAAATTCAAACGCACATTGGGCTCCTTATTGGTAGGCAATGGTTTTTATGAAATCCTTACCAACTCTCTCACCAACGCGGCCTATCACCAAAAACATTCATTGCAATTTGCTGGCGAGCCTGTAGAAATTTTAAATAAACTCAGCGAGGAGCAAGGGATTTTACGGCAGACCATGCTCTTCACGGGCCTTGAAGTATGTGCCTATAACATCAACCGCAGGCAAAAAGACCTTCGGCTTTTTGAATTTGGAAAAATTTATTGGAAGAACACCGGTGTGCCTGCAACGGATGATGTAGCAACCACATACAAAGAGGAAGAACGCCTTGCACTTTATATTTCGGGTACCTACGAAACAGAAAACTGGCAACACAAGCCGCGGCCCGTTACCTATTTTGATTTGGCCCAACAGGTTTCGCACTTGCTTGAAAAATCTTCGGTACAAAATCTGAAACAGGAAAAATTAAATGACCCGCTTTTTGAATATGGCATGCGCCTGATAAAGGGCACCAAGGAGATCGGGAAAATCGGGAAAGTCAAACCTGCCCTCGTTAAAGATTTCGGCATCAAACAAGAAATATTTTACGCAGACATAAACACTGCCTTGCTTTTCAAGTCGGCAAGCCCTAAGTTCGTTGTTCAGGAAGTGGCCAGGTTCCCGGAAGTGCGAAGAGATTTGTCGCTGGTGCTGGATAAGCAAGTGACTTTTGAAGAAATAAAGGAACTTGTGTTATCGACCGAGAAGCGGTTGATAACAGAGATCATCGCCTTTGATGTGTATGAAGGAGATAAAATCCCGCAAGGAAAAAAAGCTTATGCGCTTGGCTTCACCTTGCAGGATGAAAACAAAACCCTGACAGACGAAGAGATTGAAAAAGCAATGACACGATTGATGAGCGCGTTTGAAACCAAAATGGGAGCACTGATAAGAAAGTAAAAAACCAATACTGGCAACCTGAACTTTGAAACCGGCCAATCCCAGAATCAAGTATCAAGCATCCAGAATACAAAAATAATATCGCATGGACCAGGAAGCATTAAAAACAAGTCTGAACAGCTTGGAAAGAAAATTATTGGTATTGTTGAATGCACAAAAATCATTGAAAGCAGAGGTGATCGGACTAAAATCGGAAAATGGCGAGCTTAAAGCCGACATCCAAAAAAGGGACGAGCAACTCTATCATTTTAAAAATCAGATTAAAATCACTAAGATTGTAGATCATATTAACCCGGAAGACGGTGGTGTTTCGGAGTTGAAAAGGAAAGTAGATGAGTATATCCGAGAAATCGATAAGTGCATAGCTCACTTGAGCAGATAACCCGGTAAAGTTGATGGAAGAACTATCAGTTAAAATAAAGATTGCAGACCGCGAATACCCGATGAAGGTAAAACGCAAAGAAGAAGAAAAGGTGCGTGCGGCCGGCAAGCTCATCAACGAGAAAATAAAGCATTACCGCGATCAGTTTGGAATTGACGACAAACAAGACCTGCTGGCCATGGTTGCATTTGATTGTTTGGTTGATAAAGCCGCAGATACAGAAACCCTGCAGGAAATAGACCAAACCGTAGTTGAAAAAGTAAATCAACTCAATCAGTTAGTTTCTCAAGCTCTTTAAATTCCCTTTCGTACTCGCCTCCCTTCGTTTTTGGCCGGTTGGCCATCCGGGTGTTTTTTAAACTATAAACACCTATACCATGGACTTATTAAATCCGGAAGCAAACAGTTTGATCATCGCCATTCTGATTGCCATCATCCCAACAATCCTTATCGGATCATTGCTCGGCTCCTTCCTCTACAAACGCAGGTTAAAAAAAGATCAACAAATCAATCAGGAAAAAGCAAAGCTGATCATCAGAGAGGCCGAAATGCACGCTGAGAACCTTAAGAAAGACAAGATTCTTGAAGCCAAAGAAAAATTCCTGAAAATGAAACAGGAATTTGAGGAAGATGCCAACCGCAAGAAAAACCAGATCATCGGCAACGAACAAAAAATCAAACTGCGCGAAGCCCAACTTTCTAAAGAACTCGAAGCCATCAAGCGCAAAGAAGGTGAAGTAGATGAAGAAAAACAGAGCTTGGCTCATCAACATGAACTGGTAAAGAAGCGAAAAGAAGAACTTGATAAATTCAACGCGCAAAAGGTGGCCATCCTCGAAGGCATCTCCAAACTTACTGCCGATCAGGCCCGCGACCAATTGGTGGAATCACTGAAAGAAGAAGCGGCAACAAAGGCAAGTTCTTACATTAAAGTAATTATGGAGGAGGCAAAACTGACCGCCACCAAAGAAGCCCGAAAAATTGTTGTAGAAACTATTCAGCGCACAGCCACCGAGCATGCCGTTGAAAACTGTGTCTCTATTTTCAATATTGAAAGTGACGACATCAAAGGAAAAATAATTGGAAGGGAAGGCCGCAACATTCGCGCATTGGAAGCCGCCACAGGAGTTGAAATTATTGTTGACGACACTCCTGAAGCTATTATCATTTCCGGCTTCGACCCGGTGCGCAGGGAAATTGCCCGCCTCTCGCTGCACCGCCTTGTGCAAGATGGCCGCATACACCCCGCCCGCATTGAAGAGATTGTGGCCAAGACAGCGAAAAACATTGATGACGAAATTGTAGAGATCGGAGAGCGCACGGTAATTGATTTGGGAATACATGGCCTTGCGCCCGAATTGGTAAAAATGGTAGGCCGCATGCGCTACCGTTCTTCCTACGGACAAAATCTTTTGCAACATTCGCGTGAAGTGGCCAACCTGTGCGCCATCATGGCGGCAGAACTTGGTCTTAACGTAAAGCAAGCCAAACGCGCGGGCCTTCTTCACGACATCGGTAAAGTGTGGCACGAAGAATTGGAAAAACCTCACGCCATTGTAGGCATGGAGCTTGCGCTAAAACATAAGGAGCATCCGGTAATATGCAATGCCATTGGTGCCCACCACGATGAGATTGAAATGACCAACATTCTATCGCCCATTGTGCAGGCTTGCGATGCCATTTCAGGTGCCAGGCCCGGTGCCAGGCGCGAAGTGATGGAGCAATATATCAAGCGCCTGAAAGAACTTGAAAGCGTAGGCTTGAGTTTTGAAGGCGTGGAAAAATGTTACGCCATTCAGGCCGGGCGCGAACTGCGTGTGATTGTGGATGCGGAAAAAGCAACCGATGAGCGCGCCTCGCAACTTAGCTACGACATATCGCAAAAAATAGAAAAGGACATGCAATATCCAGGGCAAATAAAAGTAACGGTGATCCGGGAGATGAGAAGTGTGGCGTATGCGAAGTGACATAAGCGTCAGTTGACGGTAAGGACTCCAGGAAATACCTGGAGTCTTTTTATTTACGTGCCATTAGGTAGGAATCCCTTAAACCAATTAAACCACTCAATACATTTATTCTGCTTTGTGAACTTAAATGGTTTTACTTTTAGCTTTAAATTGCCGTGATCAACTTGAGACCTATCGTATTTTTATTTGCTATAGCCCTGAATCCATCATTTGGTCAAGATTCCAATAGCCCGCTTGCGCTGAAAGAATATCAGAAGTCCATTGGGCATCAATCGCACGTAAGCAATGGAACAAGTTTTAAAAAGCTGCCTGTAAGCGAAGAGGAGCATCCCTTCTTTGGATCGTATGAATTTGCCCGGGGCAGCATACTGTATCAAGGAGAAACATATAAGAACATAATCATTCAGTATAACTTAGTGACAGATCAGGTTATCTCAGATGACAATCCAACAAAAAATGAAATTCAATTGATCAAAGAAGGCATTCAAAGTTTTGTCCTGTTCGACCATACTTTTGTCCAGCTTATCAACCACCCAATTTTATCAAATGGGTTTTATGATCATCTCCATGATGGAGAAATTAAAGTGCTGGTGAAACGTGAAAAGAGCCTGCAAAATAAGGTTGTGGATAACAATTCAAAAGATTGGTACCAATCCAAAACAAAAATATACATCACGAAGAGCGATCAGGTATTTATCATACGATCCAGAAAATCAGTGTTATCCGCATTGGCAGCACAACGAGAACAAATAAAAAAAGTACTCCGCCAAAAAAAGGTGCGGTTCACTGCCAACCGGGAGCAATATTGCAAAGAAGCCGCCATGCTCTACAACTCCATAAAGCAATAAAATGTGTAAGTTTTTCATTCTGTCTATGTTCATTTCGGTTTCTGCTTTCCAAGTTTCCATAGGACAGAAACAGGAAGAATTATTTTCCGGTGACCTAAAAGGTTTTACGTTCGATCAACTTATTGAGAGCGTTGAAAAGCAGACCTCGTATCGGATATACTACAATCTTTCGTGGACAGATACACTAAAAATAAACCTCGTGGTCTATCAAAAAAATGTATCGTTTATTTTTGACGAAGTATTTAAGAACACACCGCTCAGGTATGCGATCGACCAAGAGAACAACATCTTTGTGACGCACTCACGCGAAATACAGACAGAGTTGCCCATAGATTTTTTTGATACCTCGCAGGAAACTGCCCGCAACACGGCAGACTTCGATTTCTCGGAATACCAACAAGAACAAGGAAAAATAAAATCCAATGAAAGCCGCGTGTTTCCCATCGGCTCAAAGTCGGCAGGCTTACAAGGCAATGCTTCCCTGGCCGGCTACATCCGCAACCAAGCCAATGGAGAACCTGTAGTGGGTGCATCTATTTTTATTGAGGAACCATTGATTGGCGTGGCTACCGATCAGTTTGGATTTTATTCAATAACCCTGCCCAAAGGAAAACGTCAATTAAAAATCCAAAGCCTGGATATGAAACCTACGGTAAGGCAAATCATTTTATATTCCGATGGGAAGTTAAATGTGGATATGTACGAAGCAGTGGTTTCCCTCAAAGAAGTTGTTATCAATTCCGAACGCGATGCAAAAGTGATTGGCTTGCAAATGGGAATTGACAGAATAGATATTAAAACCCTTAGGCAAACCCCCGTGGCATTGGGCGAAGCCGATGTAATTAAAGTAATGCTTACCATGCCCGGTGTGCAATCGGTAGGCGAAGGGGCATCGGGCATCAATGTGCGCGGGGGCGCCACCAGCCAAAATTTAATTTTACTGAACGATGCGGTGATCTTCAATCCATCGCACCTATTTGGATTTTTCTCCACATTCAATCCGGATATTTTAAAAAGTGCTGAATTGTTTAAAAGTGGCATCACAGCAGATTATGGAGGAAGGCTTTCCTCTGTGCTTGATGTATCGGTGCGCGAAGGAAACAAGAAAAAATTTACCGCCCTCGGTGGCATCAGTCCCATCACGGGCAGGCTGGCACTGGAGGGCCCGATCATAAAGGACAAAGTTTCATTTTTGATAGGTGGCCGGTCAACCTACTCCGATTGGTTATTAAAACAAGTTGACTCGAAACAATTTCAAAACAGCCAGGCATCCTTCTATGACCTTAACGCGAATGTGAGTGCACAATTGAGTGAAAAAGATAATTTATATGTTTCCGCTTACATGAGCCATGACCAATTCAAACTCAATAGCGACACTATCTATCAATATCAAGACCGAAATGCAGGGATAAAATATAAGCGGACCTTCAACAATAAATTTTACGGAGTCTTTGGCTCCTCATTGAGCCAGTATGATTTTTCGCTTTCCTCCGACAGAAACCCCGTTAATGCTTTCCGGTTTTCATACCAAATAAAACTGTTCACATCAAAAGCGGATTTTAGTTATTACGTAAATCCCAAACATCATTTAACATTCGGAGCGAGTTCCATCAATTATGATCTGAGCCCAGGCGAGATAGAACCAAACGGGACCGAATCGTTGATCGTTCCAGAAAATACACAGCGGGAGCGCGGAAGGGAAAATGCTCTTTATGCAGGCGACAATTTCGAATTCAGCAATAAACTAAGTGTGTATGGGGGTATGCGTTATTCCTTTTTTAGTTTGTTGGGACCGCGCACCGTTTATGATTATGCAGCCGACCTTCCAAAGGAGCGCAGCAACATTCAAGACACCATTATTTATTCACGTAAGCCGATTGTACAATACGGTGGTTTTGAACCGCGGCTATCGGCACGGTACCTGCTCTCCAGAAACTCCTCCATCAAGGTGAGCTATAACCGGACGCGGCAATATATTCACATGCTCAGCAACACCATTGCCATATCGCCTACAGACGTGTGGAAACTGAGCGACCAACATTTGAAACCTCAGATTGGCGATCAGTTATCCATTGGCATATATCACAATACACCAAAAGGCCAATTAGAATTTTCCGTTGAGGGATATGTAAAATCAATTCAAAATTTTCTTGACTTTAAAAATGGTGCTGTTTTATTTTTGAATCAAACCATAGAAACAGATGTGATAAAAACCCGGGGCCAGGCGTATGGGATTGAATTGCTGCTGAAGAAGCCTGCCGGAAAATTAAACGGTTGGTTCACCTACACCTACTCGCGCTCATTGCTGCAAACGCAAAGTTCTTTCTCTTCAGAAACAGTTAATCAGGGGAAACTCTACCCTGCCAATTTCGACAAGCCACATGCGGTAAACTTTATCGGCAATTACAAATTCAATCAACGGTTCAGTTTTTCAGCCAACGCCACATACAGCACAGGCCGGCCCATTACTTTGCCTTTGGCAAAATATGAACTCAACGGAAGTGCGCGCCTTGCCTACTCCGAAAGAAATGAATTCCGTATTCCTGATTATTTCCGGATAGATGTGGGTGTAAACATTGAGGGGAACCACAAGATAAAAAAACTTGCACATGGCTCTTGGACCCTCTCAGTTTACAATCTGACCGGGCGAAACAATGCATACAGTGTTTACTTTGTTTCGAAAGAAGGAATTATCAAAGGCTATCAGTTGTCTGTTTTCGCACGACCTATTCCTACATTAACTTATAACTTCCGCTTCTGATGAACTTGTTAAAGACATGGCGGGGAATATTAACATGGCTTTTAATTTCAGGCTGCATAGAACCTTATCCCATTCCTCAGATCAAAGACAATGCTCAGTATCTTGTTGTAGATGGATTTTTGGATGCAACCAATCAGAAGGTTACCGTAAAGCTCAGCCGCTCAGTAAACTTGAGTGAATCTGAAAATTTCAATGCGGAAACTTTGGCAACCGTATATCTTGAAAGTGAAAATCAATTAAAAGTTTTACTGAATGAATCCTCAAATGGTGTTTATGAAAGATTCTTGACTGTTGATCCATCCGTAAAATATAGATTACGAATTCAGTTAACATCGGGGAAAAAATATTTTTCTGATCTTGTAGAAGTAAAACAGACACCTCCCATTGATAGTTTGAATTTTTTCCCATCTTTATCCGGGTTGCAAATACGCGCCTACTCACACGATCCAAAAAGCAAAACCCACTATTATTTTTGGAAATATGAAGAAACGTATGAATACACGTCAGCCTATCAGTCAAGTTATACGGTACTGAACAAAATCCTTCTTTATAGGAACGAAGACATTTATCATTGCTGGACATCAAACAGGAACACAGAAATAGTTCTCACTTCAACCAAGTCCTTAAAAGAAGATGTGGTATCCGGGTTTGCCATCGCAACGCTGCCAAAAAACTCTGTAAAAATAAAACGGAAATACAGCATCCTTGTTAAACAAATGGCCCTGGATGAAAAAGCGTTTGATTTTTGGCAGTTGTTAAGAAAAAATACAGAAAGCCTCGGTACTTTATTTGACCCACAACCGTCACAAGTAATTGGAAATATATTCAGCGAAACTGATGATCAGGAAAATGTGTTAGGATATTTTATGGGTAGCACCGTGGCGCAAAAAAGAATTACTTTCGGTTTGTACGATTTGCCCAGAGAGTATCAACTGAACCGCGATTTCGGAGCCTGCGAACTAAAGATAATACCAGCCAGGGATGTAACCACGATCAACGAAAAATCTTATTTGATCATCACTGCCGTGCCCGCTCCTAGCCCCACTCCTTCTGAATATTATTACTCAACTACAAATTGTGCAGATTGCCGACTGCAAGGTGGCACTACAAACAGACCGCCCTATTGGTAAAACATGAAACATAGAAACGTTTTCATATTGTTGATGATGGCAAGTTGTATAGAACCATACCCAACGCCAGAAAGAAACTCCAATATCAATACATTGGTTGTAGATGGATTTTTAAATGCAACTGAAAAGGTAGTGAGGCTAAAGCTTAGCAGAGCAGTAAACCTAAATGCTAATGAAACCTTTAACCCGGAAACAAAAGCCTTGGTTTATATAGCAGAAAAAGCTGGGCCAAAGTTTGCGCTTACCGAAATAAGTGATGGATTTTACGAACGCTTTATGGATGTGGATTTTTCCAAAAGTTACAGGCTTGAAATAAACACGGATGGGAATAAATATTTTTCTGATTTCGTTGAAGTGCTCCAATCGTCTTCCATAGATAGTTTAATCTGGAGGCCAACTGTGAAAGGAGATGGCCTTTCCATTCTGATCAGTACCCACGGCAACAATAAAACCAGATTTTTTTTATGGAATCATGAAGATACCTGGGAATATAAGGCCGCCTTTCAATCCGGCTATATTTATAACAACGGTTCGTTTATCTATCGCGAACCCAATCATGATATTTATCGCTGTTGGAAAACAGCTCTCTCAACGGAAATATTGATTGGCACAACCAACCGGCTTAACCAAAATGTAATTTCCGATGCTCTTGTTACAAACATTCCTTTGCGCTCAGAGAAATTGCTTGTTAAGTACAGCATCTTGGTGAATCAATCTGCCATTACCGCAGATGCCTACGATTTCTGGCTGCAGCTTAAGAAAAACACAGAATCGCTAGGAACTCTGTTTGATCCACAACCTTCGCAGAGCATGGGCAATATTTATAGTGAAGCCAGTGAAGCTGTGTTAGGTTATTTCTACGCAACAACCGTAACTCAAAAACGACTAACTTTTGCGTTGGATGATCTTCCAAAATCACACCAGTTCTTAGGCGATTTTGGGCTCTGCGAAGAAGATACTGTGCTGTTGGCCGATCTGCCAAAGTTTGAACCTAAAACTTTTAACCTCATAGTGGGGGTATATAATTTTTTTGGATCACTGATCGGTTTCAAATATTCCACTCACGATTGCACAGATTGTATTTTACAGGGTGGCACAAGGCAAAGACCTAACTATTGGTGATGGCTTCAAAAACAAAAGTTTTATTTTTTATTCTG
>JAYVAI010000398.1:0-8418 GCA_043751075.1 Cyclobacteriaceae bacterium
ATTGGCAAAGTAGCTCCGGTGCCTGCTCATCTGGATTATGAACTGTGGCAAGGCCCAGCTCCACGCAAGCCGTTCAAAGACAATCTCGTTCATTACAACTGGCATTGGTCGTGGCATTGGGGCACAGGCGAAGCCCTCAACAACGGCACCCACGAAATAGATTTGATGCGCTGGGGTTTGGGTGTAACGCATCCCACCAAAGTGGTTTCGGCCGGTGGCCGTTTTGCTTTTAAAGACGATTGGGAAACCCCCGACACACAAACCATCACCTTTGAATTTCCCAACAACACAGCGATGGCGTGGGAGGGTAGGAGTTGTAACGACTACGATGAATTGCAAAGTGGCCGCGGAGTAATTTTTTATGGTGAGAAGGGCACGATGGTGATTCCCGGTGGCGATGATTATAAAGTGTATGAGTTGAAAAACAAATTGACAAAAGATGTGAAGACGAACATTCAACAAGCCGATGCAACCAACACGATGGGCATGGGCGATAAGTTGGACAGCATCCACCTCTTAAATTTTGTTGAGTCGATCCGGGGCAGGGAGAAACTGGCAGCACCAATCTCCGAAGGGCACCGGTCCACGTTGCTTCCTCAGCTTGGCAACATCGCTTACCGCACTGGCCGCGCACTTTATTGTGATCCCGCTACCGGAAAAATAAAAAATGATAAAGGTGCCGAGGCGCTCTGGGGCAGGGAATATGAAAAGGGTTGGGAGATGAAAATTGATTGATAGTAATTCGTTGGGGTGTCATTCCGGGCGAGGGGAGAATTTTCTTAAATTGGTTCACAATCAAACGAGACCCGGAATCCCGTTAAGGTTTGCCCAATCTTTTTTATCGGGATCGCGGGTCGAGTGGAATATTTTCAATAATGATAAAGGTTGAGCACCCTCGCCCGCGATGACATTTTCATTAACTATCTCCTATCTCCTATATTCTATATTCTGACTTCTGACTTCTTGATTTACCGTTATGACAAAAATTATTCTTCTCCTTGTTCTTTCAGGCTCGTTGTATGCCCAGCCATTTACCAAAACAGAAATAGCCCGGTGGCAAAAACAAGCAGAGCGGGTTTCTATCATCCGCGATCAATATGGCATTGCCCACGTGTATGGAAAAACGGATGCCGATGCGGTGTTTGGTTTTTTATATGCCCAGTGCGAAGATGATTTTGAACGGGTTGAACTCAACTACATCAATGCGGTGGCGCGGTTGGCAGAGGTGGAAGGAGAATCAAAACTGTATCATGATTTGCGCATGCGCCTGTTCTACGATACCGCCCAGGCCATTGCCATCTATAAAGTAACACCGCCCGCGCTCAAGAAACTTTGCGATGCGTTTGCCGATGGCGTCAATTATTTTTTGCAAACACATCCTGCCATAAAGCCAAAACTGCTCACCCGGTTTAAACCGTGGATGCCCTTGCTTTTTAGTGAAGGAAGTATTGGGGGCGATATAGAAACAATTTCTGTTGCGAGCCTGAAGGAATTTTATGGCGAGGGAAAATCGGCCGGGGCACGCGAGGCCGAAGACCACAACAACCCCGAGCCAGAACCACGCGGCTCCAACGGGTTTGCCATTGCGCCCTCCAAAAGTGCATCGGGCAACGCGCTGCTGCTGATCAATCCACACACATCATTCTACTTTCGCCCCGAGATACACATAGCCAGCGAGGAAGGATTGAACGCGTATGGTGCCGTTACGTGGGGACAGTTTTTTATTTATCAGGGCTTTAACGAATTCTGTGGTTGGATGCACACCTCCAGCCAGGCCGATTGCATTGACGAATACAAAGAAACCATCATAAACAGAAACGACTCGCTGCTCTATCAATATGGAAAATCACTAAGGCCTATCACATCAAAAAAAATAAAGTTGGCCTACAAAATGGCCGACAACAAGATACATCACAAAGAATTTACTGCCCGCTACACCCATCATGGGCCTGTCATCGCCAAGCAGGGTGACCATTGGATTTCGATCAAACTTATGCAAGAGCCATTGAAGGCGTTGACCCAATCCTTTCAGCGCACCAAATCTAAAGGCATTGACGATTTTAAGAACTCCATGCAATTGAAGACCAACTCATCCAACAACACCGTGTTTGCCGATAGCAAAGGAAACATAGCCTACTGGCATGGCAATTTTATCCCCAAGCGAAATGCTGCTTACAACTGGACTGCAAAAGTGGATGGGAGTGACCCCAACACAGAGTGGAACGGACTTCATGAAGTGGACGAAACTGTTCACATCTATAATCCAGCAAATGGATGGATACAGAATTGCAACTCCACACCCTTCACGGCATCGGCTGGGTTTAGTCCCGTGAAAAGTAATTATCCTACCTACATGGCACCCGATGCCGAAAACGCACGAGGCATACATGCCAATATGGTTTTGAAAAACGAACAGGCTTTTACTCTCGACAAACTGGTCGCGGCAGCGTATGATCCTTATCTTCCGGGGTTTGATGAACTCATTCCCTCCCTTATCTATGCGTATGAAAACGTTGGGGCCGCCAAGTGCAAAGAGCAGATTGAGTTGCTGCGTAACTGGGACAAAAAATTTTCCACCACATCGGTGGCAACTACCCTCGCCATATACTGGGCGCAGGATTTGCGCCAGCTTTTGTTGAGCCGGGTGCCATCGGGATTGGATCAACTTACCATCATCGATAAGATGTTCAATGAGACCACCAATAAGGAAAAGATAGAGGCATTTGAAAATGTGATAGCAGAACTGGAGCGCGACTATGGCACGTGGAAAGTAGCCTGGGGGGAAGTAAACCGATTTCAACGCTTGACAGGAAAAGTAACGGAAGAATATGATGACTCAAAAAAAAGTTGGGCTGTTCCATACGCTTCTTCCTTTTGGGGATCGCTCGCAGCCTTTGGGAGCCGCAAATTTGCTGGAACAAAAAAAATGTATGGCTATGTGGGCAACAGTTTTGTGGCCGTGGTTGAGTTTGGCAAAGTGCTCAAAGCAAAATCTTTGTTGGCAGGCGGGGTGAGCAACAATCCTTCATCGCCCTATTTTACAAACCAAGCCGAGAGATATTGCAGTGGGGAATTTAAAGATGTGTTGTTTTATAAGAAGGATGTTGTGAAGAATGCCATTCGCACATACAATCCAGGAAAGTAAATTAAGTTTGGAAATTTATTACTGACTGATGTTTTATTCATGTTTCCTTTGTGCCTTTGTCCTACTTTGTAATGACATTTTCATTAAAGTGTCATTCCGGGCGAGGAGAGAATTTTTTTAAATTGGTTCAAAATCAAACGAGACCCTGCCTACCGGACAGGCAGGCCGGAATCCCGTTAAGGTTGCGCCAATCTTTTTTATCGGGATCGCGGGTCGAATGGAATATTTTCAATAGTGATAAAGGTTGAGCCCCTCGCCCGCGATGACATTTTCATTAATTGGAAGTAACATAACAAAGTCGGATTAGTGACTTCGTGTCAGAGTTGGAGCACGAAAATTGAACCACAATGGCACAAAGACACTACTACACTAAGGTTACATCAAGTTGCAGAATTAAAATTTGATTTATCTATAACATCAGTTATCTAATGGATTCGCCTGTAAAAATAGGAACACCGCTTACATCCTCTGCGGTAAAAGTAATGATGCTTGGATCGGGAGAGTTGGGCAAGGAAGTGGTGATTGAGTTTCAGCGATATGGAGTAGAGGTGATTGCCGTTGACCGATATGATCATGCGCCCGCCATGCAAGTGGCCCATAGGTGTTATACTATTTCCATGTTGGATGGAAAGGCATTGCGTGAGCTGATAGAAAAAGAAAAGCCCCACTACATTGTGCCCGAGGTAGAAGCGATTTCCACAGACACGTTGGTCGAGCTGGAGCGGGAAGGATTTTGTGTGATCCCCACGGCCCTTGCCGCGCGCCTTACCATGAACCGCGAAGGCATACGCACACTGGCTGCCGAAAAACTGAAAATAAAAACTTCGCCTTATAAGTTCGCAAACACCAAAGACGAATTTGTGGCAGCAGTTAATCTCATAGGAATGCCGTGCGTGGTGAAGCCAATCATGAGTTCATCGGGCAAAGGGCAAAGCGTGATCAAAAACAGTTTGGATATCGATCATGCCTGGCACCATGCACAAGAAGGCGGCAGGAGCGGAGGTGGCAAAGTGATCATAGAAGGGTTTATCGATTTTGATTACGAGATTACGCTCCTTACAATTTTGCACAAAGAAGGGGTGTCGTTTTGTGAACCGATCGGGCACCGGCAAGAGCACGGAGATTATCAGGAGTCGTGGCAGCCGCACCCCATGAGCGAAAATGCGTTGCGCGAGGCGCAGGACATAGCCCGAAGTGTGGTGAATGAATTGGGAGGCCGTGGCATCTTTGGGGTTGAGTTTTTTGTGAAAGGAGATACGGTTTACTTCAGCGAATTATCGCCACGCCCGCACGATACCGGCATGGTGACCATGATCTCGCAAGACTTGTCGGAGTTTGCATTGCACGTGAGGGCCATTTTGGGTTTGCCCATTCCTGCAATCCGGCAATTGGGGCCATCCGCATCTTCCGTGATTTTAGTGAAAGGAAAATCAAAAAATATTTCCTTTTCGGGATTTGAAGAGGCATTGAAAGATACCGATACCCAACTGAGGTTGTTTGGCAAGCCAGAAGTAAATGGGGAACGAAGGATGGGGGTTTGCCTTGCAAAAGCCAGCACCCTTTCAGAGGCCAGGGCAAAAGCGAACAATGCGGCTGGGGCTATGCGGTATGATTTATTGTGATGGATTTAAGATGATGAAGTACTGGATTCAAGGATTTCAAACTAAGTATCCGACAGGACGCGCGCGCCTGTGTTTTGGGCATAATAACTCACGAGTTATATAGAAGTTATATAGAAGTTATTGTTGATTGGTCGTTGTCAACTGTTATCTAAAGGGTTTTTGCATAGCTCACTTACAGCCCTTTACCTAAATGAGTATATTTGTTTACCGTAAAAATATAAACCGATATGAATAAATTGATAATCACGTTTCTCGTTTTGGTTTTTAGTCTTTCGGCTGCTGTTGCGCAACGTAAACTAACCAAAGAAGAGCGTGCAAAACTCACACCGGAGCAACGCTTGAACCATGACACTGCCAAGAAGAAGGATGGCGGACGAACGGCCAGTATGGAGAAGAAAGTGAAGCGCGAAAAGAAAACAGACCGCAAGGCAAGAAAAATAAAATCCCACAAAGGCAGGAGGATGCCAAAGCCTAAGTAAGTAGTAGTAAGCGTCCGCTTCGTGACTCTGCTGCTTTAATTTGTTGCTTCTACCTTTCCTTACGCATGGCACTTGCTTCAGAGTCCCAGGGCGGCAGGCTGCTGAGAAGAAAAAATTTCACCACCTTTATAAAACTGTCAAGGGTAATTTTTAGAGGTCGTGTCAACAACCACATCGCTCCGGTGGCCCATTTGCTCATCAGCCATCACACAAAAGCCGCAATCCCCGTTATCTCGCTTCCAAGTATCAGCAAGTGAATGTCGTGGGTGCCTTCATACGTCAGCACCGATTCTAAGTTTGCCATGTGGCGCATGATCGGATATTCGCCTGTGATGCCCATGCCACCATGTATCTGTCGGGCTTCGCGGGCAATCTCCAACGCTACCTGCACATTGTTTCTTTTCGCCAATGAAATTTGTGGCGTGGTCGCCTTGCTTTCGTTCATGAGCATGCCCAGTCGCCAGTTCAACAATTGTGCTTTGGTGATTTCGGTGAGCATCTCGGCCAATTTTTTTTGCACCAACTGAAACGAGGCAATGGGCTTTCCAAACTGTATGCGCTCTTTGGCATAGCGCCTTGCCGAGTCATAGCAGTCCATGGCCGCGCCAATGGCGCCCCACGATATTCCATAGCGGGCCGAGTCCAGGCACATCATGGGCGCACCCAGGCCGCTCTTGCCCGGCAGCAGATTTTCTTTTGGGATTTTCACGTTATCAAACACCAATTCTCCCGTGGCACTTGCGCGCAAACTCCACTTGCCATGTGTTTCGGGCGTGGAGAAACCCGCCATGCCCCGCTCCACAATCAATCCGTGAATCCTTCCCGCTTCATTCTTGGCCCATACCACGGCCACATCCGCTTTGGGCGAATTTGAAATCCACATCTTGGCACCGTTGAGCACATAATGATCGCCCATGTCTTTAAAGTTGGTGACCATGCCGCTGGGGTTGCTGCCGTGGTCGGGCTCTGTCAACCCAAAGCAACCGAGCCATTCGCCCGAAGCAAGTTTGGGCAAGTATTTTTTGCGTTGAGCCTCCGATCCGAATTTGTAAATCGGGTACATAACCAACGAGCCTTGCACCGAAGCAGTCGAGCGCATGCCCGAGTCGCCACGCTCAATTTCCTGCATGATAATCCCGTACGAAATATAGTCGAGCCCACCGCAGCCATACTCCACCGGCAGCGTGGGTCCAAAGGCCCCGATCTCTCCAAACTTCTTCACAATGCCATACGGAAAATGTGCGCGCTGTGCCCAGTCTTCAATGTAGGGCGATATTTCGCGCTTAACGAAATCGCGTATGGAGCTGCGTATAAGTTTGTGCTCCTCCGTCAGCAGATCATCAAGCTGGTAGAAATCAGGTTGCTCGTAGTTGTCTTGCTTCAACGTTTTTTTGGCGATTGGTTCGGTGGTGTTGGATTGAGTGGCCATACAATTTTGGTTTTCGTAATGATTGTGTCAAATTTACATAACTGATGTTACGCAAAAAAGTTTGACGCACTGGGTTGATGCCCGGTGTGAACCCGTGAAAAAGTGTTCTTCTTTATTGGATTATGAAAAATTTTTGGCGGCACCCCGATAAAAAATCGGGGCCAGGCTATCCTTGCCCGTCCGGTCAGGCGGGCGTTGCAAGTCCGGCCACGCGCAAGCCCAACTCACTTCGGGCCCCGATTCAACGAGGGCTCTCGCAAAGCGGAGCTTTCCACATCTATCCTTTGCCGTGGTATCACAGAAATATATATATAGCCATTTATGAAAAATTGCTATGCAATCAGATTATCAAAATCACTTCGACAACTCAATGGACAAAACAACATTAGACCCAACGCTGATCGAGCAACTAAAAAAGTTGCAACAGAAGTATGCCGTCATGGGGCAGGACTTGTCCTCCTACTTGGATGGCTTGCTCCATGCCGATTATCTTACCTATTGGGATTACATACACTTGGACACGCTGCTGAGTTTGCAAACTCCCAAGACTCAGTTTCCCGATGAAAAAGTATTTATTGTCTATCACCAGATCACGGAGCTGTATTTCAACTTGGTGCTTTGGGAGATAGAGCAAATTGCTTCTAAAGAAAAGTTAGACGAAAGTTTTTTTCTTGCGCGCCTCAACCGCATAGTGCGTTATTTTGAACTGTTGGAAAACTCGTTTGACGTGATGGTGGACGGCATGGAGAAAGAACAGTTTCTCAAATTCAGGATGTCGCTGCTTCCTGCTTCCGGATTTCAATCGGCCCAATATCGCTTTATAGAAATTTGCAGCACCGACCTGATCAACTTAGTTCATACCGACCATCGCGAGAATATGATGGAATACAGCGACATAGGCCAGCAGGTAGAGCATCTTTACTGGCGCAGTGGCGCCACCGAATTGGCCAGCGGAAAAAAGACACTCACCCTGCAGCAGTTTGAAGACAAGTACATGAAGGAGTTCAAAGAGAAAGGCATGCACTATCGCGACAAAAACCTGCGCAAAATTTACCTTCAGCATTTTCCGGCATCCCCCGAAGTTGTCAAATGCCTCCGCTTGTACGATCAACTCGCCAATGTGATGTGGCCCTTGGCCCATTTAAAATCGGCAGGCCGCTACTTGCACCGCGACCCTGACGACATTAAAGCAACGGGCGGCACCAACTGGCAAAAATATTTGCCCCCCCGCTTTCAAAAAATAATGTTCTTCCCCGAGTTGTGGAGCGACCACGAAAAAGAAGAGTGGGGCAAAGCCGGGGTGATGAGCGCACTTGGTAAGTAGTGGCTTGTGAAATCTAAATTGACAAGCTATTATTGCTTTGTCACATTAGGCACACAATAAATCAGGCTACTAATACAACTGGCCCGAAAGTTGAAAGCCCTGAAAGGGCGTTAGTAATTAACGCAGGGTGAAGCCCTGCGTTTGCTGAGTGCTAATCACGGCATAAGCCCTGAAAGGGCGTGATCTATTCTGATATATTCCTCCCTTTCAGGGCTTAATACATCTCTTCACTTTAAAACGCAGGGCTGCACCCTGCGTTACTTTGATCGCGCCCTTTCAGGGCTTGCAGTATTGTGTAATTTCTATTTCGCTAATGTTAACAACCTGAGTTCGGGATAAGGAAAGGGTAAAAAAATAAAAAAATAGTTTCAAAAATTGAGAAAGGAGGAATGATTTTTGTTGTGTATGTATTTGACAAT
>JAYVAI010000399.1:0-3196 GCA_043751075.1 Cyclobacteriaceae bacterium
TACTGCTTACTGCCCCCTGCCTACTGCCTACTATTAAAGCTATCGACAGCCTTCCTCACATTGCCATATTTTTTCAATAACTGCTCCGCTTCCGGCTGACTGATCTTCAATTCGTCCATGATCATTTTCACCCCGCGGTCAACTAATTTATAATTGGTGAGTTGCATGTCCACCATTTTGTTGCCCCGCACCCGGCCCAATTTAATCATCGTGGTGGTGGAGATCATGTTCAACACTAACTTTTGGGCGGTGCCCGACTTCATGCGTGTGCTGCCCGTAACAAACTCGGGGCCTACAATCACTTCAACGGGATAGTCCACATTTTTTGCCAACTCGCTGCCTGCGTTGCAAGTGATGCATCCGGTAACGATGCCATGGCTCCTTGCCACTTTCACGCCTCCAATTACATACGGTGTGCGGCCTGAGGCAGCAATGCCTATCAACACATCGTTGGAAGAAATCTGATGGGCCGATAAATCCATCCACGCCTGGGCGGGATCATCTTCCGCATTTTCAACGGCCACCCGTATTGCTTTGTCGCCACCGGCAATGATACCAATTACTTTTCCTTGTGGCATGCCATACGTGGGCGGAATTTCCGAGGCATCCAAAATCCCCAACCGGCCACTGGTGCCCGCACCCATGTAAAAGAGCCTGCCACCCGATTTCATTTTTTCCACGATGGCATTTACAAGAAGTTCTATCGTAGGGATTATTTTTCCTATTGCATCCGGAACAGTTTTGTCTTCCCGGTTGATGTTGACGAGCAGGTCACACACGCTCATCTTTTCCAGATGATCATAATGCGAAGATGATTCGGTGGTGCTCACGCTGATTATGAATCTTTTTGATGATACAAGGTGAGGCCGGCAATGGGGCCTTCTAAAATATTTTTTACGGTGATGCCTTTGTCATTGGCCACCTGGCGCAGCACATCGCTGAAATAAAATGCCACCGAACCGGTAAAGTGTACTTTGGTGTTCTGATAATTCGCATACTTCATCACATTGTTTTGATAGAAATCGGCAAAGCTGTTATAGATCAACTGATAGCAATAGGGTTCTTTCAAATGCTGGAAAATGAATTTTGAAAAACTTGCCAAAAAAGCTCCTGGTTTTTCCCCTTGATAAACTTTCTCGAGCACCTCTTCGCGGCTAAAGGGAAACCGTTGCTGAAATTGCTGGGCCAATTTTTCGGGCATGTCCTTTCGGAAGTAATCAAAAATAAATTGCTTGCCTATGTAAGTGCCCGATCCTTCATCGGCCAATATCCAGCCCAGGTTGGCCACGTTGTCTATTATTTTTTCCCCATCATACAAACACGAGTTGGAGCCAGTGCCCAAGATGCAGGCAATGCCGCGCTCGGTACCGCACAGGGCGCGCCCTGCGGCAAGCAAGTCCCATCCTATCTCAATGCGGGCGTTGGGCCAATATTTCGCGAAAGCATCCTGTATGATGATCTGGTTTTTCTCTGACGATACGCCTGTTCCGTAATAGAAAATTTTTTCTACTGCTTCGTCCACTTTGGGAACCAAATGTTCATCCACAATACTTACAAGATGGTGCAACGGCTGGTAATACGGATTAAATCCCGGACTGTTTGCCTGAACAATGGTGTTGTTTTTTTTAAGAAGGCGCCAATCGATTTTAGAGCCTCCGCTATCTGCAATTATTATCATGTTTCTTTTTTAGAGTAGTTCAATGAAGATGTAATTTAATTAAAGTTGTTGGTTGTTGCTTAAATTCTAAATCCCACCTCTCCTAACGGTTAGCTCTACCCGCAGATGGCGACCTCGAAGCAGCTGCATTCAAAAATAGCACTGAACTTTCATCAATCACTGAACCGCCACTTGTGGGTAGGAGCTGTTATAGGATGGGCCTAAGACAAATCTTGTTCAAATCGGCTTTTTTCTTTTGTTTATCTTCTTACTAATGCCCTTCAGCCGCTCAATCTCCTTCACATACACCCTTTCTAATGCGTGATTTAATAAGTCAAATGCATCTAACACTTGTCTGTCATAGAGATTCTCAATATGACTTCCAGCGTTTCCAATCCACTTAATTGATAAAAGAATTTCTGCGATTTCTTGATTTTTATTTCGATACAGTTCCACTCGCTCATGAGTACGAAGTTGTCTGAGTTTTCCAGTCTTTGTTCTTATCTTCCGTTTTACTTTTTCTTGGTCAAGTAGCAATTCGACAGTGCTTCTAATTTTATTTGCGCAAGAGGCATTGTCAATCCAATATAGGCTGAAGCATTTCTTAAGTTCATCTTGAATTAGTTTTGGGTACTTATCAGAAACCGCAATTATATTCAAGGGTGGGTCAAACAATAATGGGTAGTAAAAGTCCGACTTGTTAGATGCCATTCCGTACTTAGGGTCTTCAAAATAGTGCTCCTCTGCATTTTTGAAACCCGCAATCAAAATGTAATCATTACAATTCTTGTCACTACATTTCAAGAAACCTGTGAACCTTGTCATTAATCCATCAATATCATCAAAGTCAGTGAAGAATTTATTTCCTTCGTTATCAAAATGCACATCAGGAATATGCTGCAGTCTTGCAGTGGGCTTTTCAATGATTTCTCCATCAAAAATTAATGTTGATGAATTACATGTAGGACATGTCCAATTCGGAATATTGGATTTCTTAAAACTCTTACCAAGAAAATATTCTCTTTTCATTATGAAGATGATTTCAGATCAACGCACAATGGCCTGTCCTATAAATTCTGACTTCTAAATTCTAAATTCCTTTTATCTCAACACTCCGATAATCTTAAATTTCTCAAAAACTTTCTCCGTGTGAGGGGCGTCCTTTAATTCGTCCGTAAGGTCCTGGCCCGCCCAATGCTCGTAGTGCTTTCCCTTCAACCATAGCCTAGACTCGGTTACATCATATACATTGCCACGATAGGCAATCCAAACCTGAGGTTTGTCCTGGCCATTGCGCAACGCAAGCTGGGCTTTGGTTATCTCGGCCACCTTCATGGCTGTGAGGTAAGGTGATTGAAATCTTTGATCAGCGTGTATAAAAATTTTATCGGGGGCAAATCGGTTTGGATACCCAATTGTGTTTTTATTTTTTCAGTCACCGCCAGCATGGGCTTAGGGTTGCCCAGGTTGCGGTTTACTTCCAACGCACGTTGTATTATTTCTATATCTTTTTCGTTCAATTGTGTTGCCTGACCAAAA
>JAYVAI010000400.1:0-3193 GCA_043751075.1 Cyclobacteriaceae bacterium
ACCATCCGCGCTCCATGCTGGTTGTGCTTCGGTAAAATTATTGGTGGTAACGCGCTTGGGTATGTTTGTAGAAATATCCATCGTATAAAGCCGGTTCAAGGCTGTAAAAGCAAGTTGCTTTCCATCGGGAGAAACCACGGCATCGCGTATTTGTGTCACGATCATGTCTTTATCATCCTTGATGGGATATTTGAAATCGGCCACACTTGGGCCCATCAAAAATTCCGTTTCTATTTCGAATGGGATGTTTGTGGCATTTCCTGCGGGCACAGGAATGTTGTGGATTTTCCCTCCATACGAAGCGATCAGGTTTTTACTGTCGGGAGTAAATGACATGGCGGGCAACACGCCCAACGGCCCAATGGATTCCTGTTCATCGCGCTGCACAGGATAGGCCAGCCACTTTTCATCACCGCTTTTTAAATCGCGAAGTATCAATCCGGTTTGGTCATTGTGCCTGGATCCATACACTAACCATTTTCCATCGGGTGAAAGCGTAGGAGAAAACGCTGAACCATAGCGCGCAGTCTCCACTTCTGTTTCACCCGTTTCGCGGTCGTAAATGGCCAATTGATATTGCGGCAGTTGCGCATTGTAATTCCACGCGCCTGTGCGCTGTGCATACCAGATGTAGCGGCCATCGGCACCAAAGGCCGGCTCTACTGTTTTCAAATTGTCGGGTTTGGTTATCAGTTGTGCGCCCGAGCCTCCGTCTTTATGGAAAATCCATAATTTTAAATTGCGCGTTCCACGCGAACCGATTATGTAGTTTCCATCGGGTGTCCACTCGGCCGATTGATAGTGGTCAATGTTTGCTTTTGTTATTTGTAAGGAATCTTTTTTGTCAAGGGAGAACCACCAGATATTCTCGCCACCGCTGCGATCGGAGACGAATAAAAGTTTGGTGCCATCAGGGCTGAATTTTGGGTGGGAGTCAAACGCCATGCCTTTGGTGAACTGAGTTGGCTTGCCAGCCGTGACAGGCATCGTAAAAATATCTCCCATAAAATCGAAGGCGATGGTCTTGCCATCCGGGCTAACATCCAGCGACATCCAGGTGCCTTCGTTGGTTTTGATGGGCACACGCCTGGCAACTGCCAGGGGCAAGTCTTTCTTCTTTTTTTGCTTCTCTTTTACGGTGTCGGCCTTCTCTTCTTTTTTGGGCTCCTGGGCTTGTGCGCTGGTAAATAAAATAAAAGCAGTGCAAAGCAGGGTGTAGATTCTTTTCATGGTGTTGACGATTTATGGATGCTAAGTAAAGCGGATTAACTTTATGGGAGAAGCAAGGTTAAAGATTTTTTATGGAAGGTGAATGCTGGGTACGAGTGAGCCACAGATTCACAGATTGCAGCTCCAAAACCTGTCGCAGCAATTAGAAAATCAGTGAATCTGTGGCGAGATATTTTCGATGAATGCATCCAAATCAAACCTTCTTGGGTGGAAGATCAAATGCCTTCGCTTCGTGCTCCAGTCTTCCTTTGTGCGAGCCATCACAAAATGGTTTGTTGGCGGAGTGGCCACACCGGCACAATGAAAGTACCGTTCTTCCCTGTAATCCATACAAGTTGTTTTGTGCATCCGCAATCTCGAAGTCGCCTTCAACTTTTAATGAACCATTGCTGTTAACTGTGATTTTGGTTTTTGCCATGTGAGTTTTATTTGTCTGTTTATTTACAAAGATGCTAAATTAAGCGGGGAGGGAATTTAAAAATTTTAACCACAGGGAGCACAGAGCTTCACTGAGGCGCGTGTTGCGTTTACTCTGTGCCTTCTCCGTGTTCTCTGTGGTTAGAAATCCTTCTCCGTGTTCTCTGTGGTTAAATTCACTTCTCTTCTCCTTCAAAATTGGGTGCACTTATATTCGACCCGAAAAACAGCGCATTGAAAAACAATTTGTTGGTGCCGTTCCAGTATCCGCGAAAAGCGGGATCATCCACAAACAAAATGGCGCGCCCCTGGCCCATGTTCGATACCTGAAGTGAAATGGAATTTTTTATTTTCTCCAAATTGGTGGGATGGATATACCCACTCAGTAATGGCTTCGCAGTGTATTTGATAACGCTGTTGAATGGATTTTTTCCAGGTTCAATAAACACAACATGATTGCGATACACCGGCAGCTCACGGCTGGTATAGCCGAAACCCAAGGGATGGGTGATATCCAAACTGCCCATATACACCGAGCCACCAATGGCACGCGAGCCTTGATAGTCTTGTGCGGTCACATAATCCATGCGCTTTGTTTCTTTTTTAGTGTCGTCTTCTTTCTTCAATTGCTCATCAATCAATTTATTGTTGATGGCCCATGTGATTGCCCCTTTCATTAGGATCAACGTGCCGCCCTGCTGTGTCCAGGTTTTCATTTTTGTTACCGAAACTTCGTTTAACATTTCATAATTTCCCGAAACCAAAATGAGCGTGTTGTAATCGCTTATGCGCAGTTGTGCAAACTGGCTTGTGTTTACTTTCGTGATGGGCATTTTAAGTTTTGAATCAAGTAGGTACCAAATGGCACCTGCATCGGTGGCAGCAACACCCTCGCCAATCAGCATGGCCACCTTAGGTGGTTGCACGGTGCGCACGTTGCCACTTCCCAAGTCAACTCCCTCCAAACTTAAACCCGTGTCAACAGAAAATACATCCACACCTGAAGTGCGCGATGCCTCTTTCACTACGGTAAACAATTCATCGGCAGAAAGATTTTGGTCTGCCACCGATATAACCAATGTGCCATAGCCCATTGTTCTTTTTACCCCGATCACCTCGGTTGCAAAGGGCTTGAAGGCCGCCTTCACAAAAACTTTATTGGAGAGCAAATGATACAGTGCCCTTGCCGAATTGTATTCCGTCCACTCGATGATGTAAGCATAGTTTGTTTTTACTACTGGCGCAGGAGCCGCTTCAAGATCGGATGCTTTCACACGGATGCCTTTAGAAAATTTGACCGTAGCAGGAAGTGCATCGTGCGGCAGGCCATACGCCAACGCAATTGTCCACGTGGACGCATCATAAAAAACACTGTCATGGAAGGTGGTGACTTTTTCGAACAAGCTGCGCACCATGCGATATTGGGTTTGATCGGTGGTGACCACAAACGCTTTTCCTTTTTCATATTTGTTTGTGCCCACGGTCAAGTCGGCCGCCAGTTGAAAAGTTTCTATTCTATGTTTCAACAGAAGCTCGGCAAATGCTT
>JAYVAI010000401.1:0-3188 GCA_043751075.1 Cyclobacteriaceae bacterium
TAAGCCTGTTTCCCACCACCTCCACATTTATTTTGTTGGACGAAATGTTGGAGTAGGTGATGCGCACCGATTCTTTGTCTCCTTTCTGTAACACCAAGTTTATTTTGGGTGATACAGAAATTTTATCGAAGGCGTGTACTTTTCTGATCACCTCTTCCTGGGCGGTGGCCATAAGAACTGTGGCCAGCATGAACATTGTTAAAATGAGCGTTTTCATAATTTTATTTTTCTTATGGACAACTCAGGCTGGATGTACCCCTATTCAGATTTCAAAAATAATTTTGGTTCAGGCGCGACCTGTGGCGAAGACCGCAAAACCAAAGCAACCAGCACCCATCCTTTTACTCACTCCTCAAATTCTCCAATGGATTTCCCTTTGCTGTTTTAAATGACTCGAAGCAATCAAGAAAACCCTTTGGATTCTAAGGTAAATTTTGTATAACTTCATCTCCTCAATTAATTCTCTAAAACTATTTTAAACTAACCCCAAAACCTTAATGCTATGAGAAATGTTTTTTTTGTCCTGTGTTGCTTTGCGGCCTTGCTTGGCTGCAACAAACCCAAGGAGGAAACGGCAACCCCAGTTGTTGATGCCACGCCCCCCCAAGCGGAAATAGGAGATTCCAAATACGCTGACATAGGGAGGCAAGGAATTGCCCAATTGTCGAGCGGGGACATTGATGGCTGGATGGCGGCATTTGCCGATAATGCCAAGTATTATTTTAATGGAGGTGATAGTTTGGTAGGAAAACCAGCCATAACCAGCTACTGGAAAGAAAGAAGGGGAAATGTGATAGATAAAATTTCATTTCAGAATGATATCTGGACTCCCCTTAAAATAAACAGACCTCAGAAGGGACCAGATCAGGCAGGCAATTGGCTTTTGAGTTGGTACCAAGTAAGTGCTACTTACAAAAACGGTAAAACGATGAGCCAATGGATCCATACCGCTTTTCATTTTGATGCGAACGACAAAATTGATGTAGTGGTGCAGTATATTGATCGGGCGCCCATCAATGCGGCATTGGCCAAAAAATAATCGAGCCAGGGTTGCTAACCTGAGAAGGTTGGCAACCCTTCTTTTTACTCACTCCTCAAACTCTCCACCGGGTTACTCTTCGCTGCTTTCAATACTTGTGAGGAAATGGTCAACAACGAAATAATAAGTGCCGAGCCTCCTGCCAGCAATCCAAACCACCACGGTATTTCTGTTTTGTAGGAAAATTGTTCCAGCCAATTTTGCAAATACCACCACGAAGAGGGAATGGCTATCACCACTCCAATCAAAACGAGCACAAAAAATTCTTTGGAGAGAAGGGCAAAAATATTTTGAACACTTGCACCAAAAACTTTGCGAATGCCAATCTCTTTGGTGCGCACCTCGGCCGTGAACGTAATCAAACCGAACAAGCCCATGCAGGCAATTACGATGGCAATGACAGTGAAGGCATTGAAAATCTGTGAGAGCCTGTCTTCGGATTTGTAAAGTTTGTCGAAGGCTTCATCAAGAAAATAATATTCGAAGGGACGGTTGCCTTGGTATTTTTTATGGATAGCCTGCACGGTTGCTATTTTGTTGGGAAGATTGCTCTTCGGGTCAAGCCGCAGATAGAGCGATACGCCATCCGATACACCATAATTTCTAAATGCCTTGGCCGGGTCGGGCTGAACGTACAACGCCATACCCTCAATCTTATGTCGAAGGGATTGATAATTGAAATCTTTTACAATCCCGATGATGGGCTGACCATTAAGTTTTACTCCAATGTCATCTTTGGAAATCTTTAATGTGCGCAGTGCTGACTCGTTAATAATATATCCACCCTTGGTGAGGTTATCGGGTTTAACCACCCAGCCGATTTCCAGTGTTGAAATAAAATTTTCGTCAATGGCCAAATCGCCAATGAAAACTTCCTCATTGGTAGTGGGGGTTTTAATAAACATGGCGCTGTGGTCTGTAGCAAAAAGTGCTCTGGAAGCGGCAGCCACTTGCTGCACACCGCTTAGGTTGCGTAAGTCATTTTTCATGGCAGCAAAATGTACGGCACTTTCTCTGTCCAAATCTATTACCATCACTTGCTCTTTGTTCAAGCCGATTTTCTTGTTGCGCAAAAAATCCAATTGATGTTGAATGCCAAGCGTGACAAGTATCAACGCGATGGAGGCTGTGAACTGCACCACCGTAAACCCTTTGCGTATTCTACCGCTACCGACTGATGTGCTGGCCTTTCCTTTCAACACTTCGGTAGGCATGAAGCGCGAAAGAACAAGGGCAGGATAGCTTCCGCCAAGCAATATGCAAATCAACAACAAGCCAACCGCTACACTCGCAAACCAAATGCTCTGTATAAACGATTGGTCAATCTGAATTTGTAGAATGTTTAAGAAAATCGGAAGCAAAGTTTCCATCCAAACCCAAGCGAGACCAAAAGCGAGCAACGTCATGAGGGCCGACTCGAAATAAAATTGATAGGCCAAATTGGTTGTCCGTGCGCCAATCACTTTCCGAATGCCCACTTCTTTCGCGCGAAGTGTTGCCCGTGCTGTGGTAAGGTTCATGTAGTTGATTAGCGCGAGCAATAAAATGATAATGGCAACCGCCATGAACAAATAGAGGTAGGTGATATTGGACGAGTCTCCCAAGTCGCGGAACAAATGTGTGCCTGAAAATTTTTCAAGTGAGTAGGTCTCATTCACAGTGGTTTTGGCAAACTTGGGAATAGAGGAAATTATTTTTGAAACGGAACTTTTATTATTGACTACAATATAGGTGGGAATAGAACCGAGGCTTGCCACCGCGTGTACATACGCGGACTTTTCCTCGGGGATTATTCCGAGCGTACAGAGCGACACAATGCAATCAAATTGTATAGAAGAGTTGGATGGAAAATCTTTTGCTATGCCCACTACTTCCAACGGATAGTCCTTATTATAGAGTATCGTTTTTCCAAGTGCTTGTGTTGTGCCAAAATATTTCAGCGCGGTTTTTTCGGTGATGACTGCCGTGCTTGGGCGATTGAGAGCATGGTAATCGCCTTGCAGAACAGGAAATGAAAACACCGAGAAGAACGAAGTGTCTGAAAAAGCAATACCCTCTTCGAAGTTGATATGCCCTTCATTGGACTGAATCAAAACGCGTCCTGGATTGCGAACGCGAACATAGTTTTCCACATTGAGATTATTTTCTT
>JAYVAI010000402.1:0-8391 GCA_043751075.1 Cyclobacteriaceae bacterium
GATATGTAAAGTCATCGGAGTTTCCGTTGCCGCTTGAAGATTTGAAATTTAATGCCACCGTAAAAAATACTTCGGGCAAAATGGCCGAGACATTTATTGTCGTAAAAGATTTTGGTATGCTGATGGATGGCGAAAAACTTACGGCCGAGTTTTTGCTCGAAAACTTAGACAACTACACGTGGAACCTAAAAGCCAATGGAGGAATTGATCTGGAAAAGATCACCAAAATTTTTCCGCTGGATGGAATGACCGTGGCCGGAAAAGTGAAAGCCAACATTCAAACAAAAGGAAAATATTCGGATGTGGAAGCCGGCAAGTACGACCGCCTGCCCACCAGCGGAACAGCCTCGCTCACAGATTTTAAGTTCACATCAAAGGATCTTCCATATTCTGTTGCATTGAGAACTGCCGAGGCCAGCTTTGACCCTGCGAAAATTGAACTTAAAAATACCAAAGGCACAATTGGGAAGAGCGACTTCGAAGTGGACGGTGCACTCAACAATTACATAGGCTACATCTTTGCGCCCAATGAAACCATCAAAGGAAATGTAAACTTCACTTCTTCATTGCTCGACCTGAACGAGTTCATGACCGAGACCGAAGAACCTGCCGCCACCGACACGGCCGCAGCGTTTGGTGTAATACCAGTTCCCGCAAACATTGATTTTATTCTTCACTCCAACATCAAGACAATAAAAATGATGGATTACACGCTCACCAATGCTACGGGCGATGTTATTGTAAAGGATGGTGTGGCAAATATGAGCGGAATTAAGTTCAATATGCTGGGCGGATCGTTTGTGGTGAATGGTGCTTACGATCCCAGAGACATCAATCATCCCAAATATGATTTAGCATTAGGCATCAACAACCTCTCTATACAACAGGCTGCAAATTCATTTTCCATAATCAAAACCTACGCCCCCATTGCCGGATTGGTGAACGGAAATTTTGGTACCGATTTTAAAATCAATGGAGAGCTAGGCCAGGATATGATGCCCAACATGAGCACCGTGCATGGTGCGGGCCTTATAAAAATTGCGCAGGCAACATTAACACAATCAAAATTGGTTTCGGGAATCACTTCGTTAACAAAGCTTGACGATGCCAAGGATGTAACTCTCAAAGACGTGCTTATGTCGGCAACTATCAGCGATGGCCGCTTGAGCGTAAAACCATTTGATGTGAAATTTGGAAGCTACGCCACCAGCATCAGCGGCAGCACCGGCTTAGATGGCTCCATCAATTACTCGTTGAAAATGAATGTGCCAGCCGGGAAACTCGGTTCACAACTTCAGGGTTTCCTCAATCAAAATACAGATGGAAAAAATCCGTCACAAGAAATCCCCATCACCATAGGCGTGGGCGGCACCTATAAAGAACCCAAGACAACGCTGATGGCACAAGAGCAAAAGCAACAGGTGAAAGAAGCCGTTACGGCTGTGGTAGAAGAAAAAGGCAAGCAAGCTGTTCAGGATGTACTGAGTGGCAACAAACCCAAAGACATTGTGGGAGGTTTGCTCGGCAAGAAAAAAGACTCCACTACAGTGAGCCCCGATTCTGTGCAAGTGAAAAAAGATTCTACCAAAACCGACCTGAAGCAGGAAACTCAAAAAGTGTTGGAGAACAAACTGAATAATCTGTTTAAGAAAAAGAAAAATTGAACATGGTTGACACGATCGCACACAAAGGCGCAAAGCACGCAAAGAAAAAAATCATAGCATGAGGATTTTGATTTTTGAAGCGATTGGAAATAAAATAATAGCCGTTGACACCTTTGCGAGCATTGCGACTTGGCGTGCTTAAAGTTCCGCGCAAATTATAATTACCCTTATGAAAGCCCTCTTCTGCACCACCTTTGGCCTGCCGTCCTCGCTCACACTAACCGAAACCTCAAATCCAACAATCACTTCCGATGAAGTGCTTATAAACGTTTTTGCCTGCGGTGTCAACTTTCCCGACCTGCTGATCATACAAAACAAATATCAGTTCAAACCCAACTTACCTTTTTCTCCCGGTGGAGAAGTATCGGGTGTGGTTGAGTCCGTGGGTGAAAAAGTAAAGCACTTGAATGCAGGCGATAAAGTAGTGGCCCTTTGCGGATGGGGTGGTTTTGCCGAGCAGGTATCGGTAAAAGCCAACCGTGTTTTCCCCATGCCTACGGGAATGGATTTTATAAATGGGGCGAGCACACTTTATACGTATGGCACTTCCTATTACGCACTGAAAGACCGCGCACAACTAAAACCTGGCGAAACTTTGTTGGTGCTGGGCGCAGCAGGAGGCGTGGGCCTTGCAGCCGTGGAGCTTGGCAAAACAATGGGCGCGATTGTGATTGCCGCGGCCTCGTCAAAAGAAAAATTAAATACATGTAAAGAAAAAGGAGCCGATCATGTCATCAACTATTCGGAGGAAGATTTGCGCACACGCATAAAAGAAATCACCAAAGACAAAGGTGTGGACATAGTGTATGACGCTGTGGGCGGAAAACTGGCCGAGCAAGCGTTGCGCTCCATCGCCTGGAAAGGAAGATACTTGGTGGTGGGATTTACCACGGGAGAGATTCCACAATTCCCTGCCAACCTTCCGTTGTTGAAGGGCTGCTCCATTGTGGGTGTGTTCTGGGGAAGTTTTGCAGAACGCGAACCGAAACAAAACCTTCAAAATTTTTCGCAACTGGTAGCTTGGATGAAATCAGGAAAAATTAAACAGCACATTCATAAAATCTATCCCTTGAATGAAGCCGCACAAGCCCTCCAGGATTTGCTGGACAGAAAAGTTATCGGCAAGGCCATAGTAAAAGTTGGCGACTGGATGGAAGATATTATTGAAATTTCAAAAGTTGCTCCATCGCCTAAGCAAACTGCCGAAGTTTCAAAACCTTTGAAAATAAAAATCGAAGACATTAAAAAATACATGGGGCAGCAATTGGGCATCAGCGATTGGTACACCATCACCCAGGAGGCCATCAACGAATTTGCCAATGCCACACAAGACAAGCAATGGATTCATGTTGACGTAGAGCGCGCCAAAACCCAAATGCCCGGAGGCAAAACGATCGCGCACGGTTATCTCACCTTATCGCTTGGCGCGAAATTTCTCTTTGAAATCCTTGAAATCGAAGGAGTAAAAACTTCTATCAACTACGGCTTGAACAAAGCCCGTTTTCCCGTGGCCGTAAAATCTGGAAGCCGCATAAGAATGACAGGCAAGATTGTCAACGTGGAAGACATTGGCGGTGGAGCAAAAATATTTATAGATTGTAAAATGGAAGTAGAAGGCGAGGAGAAGCCCGCGTATGTGGGGGAGGTGATTTCGGTAGTGTATTACTAAGATCATAAACAATGAAAAAACAGAAATGATCACCACAATAATTATCAGCCTTACATTTTTTGGTGTTACATTGATCGGGGCACTTTGCCTTGGCTGTTGACTGGAAAACGTAGGGTGTGAAAATTTTTCTTCTTTCCTTTCAATGCGCGGCCTGTAATAAAATGCCAAAAAAGCAAAGTAGGCAGTAGCCCCGAAAAAAATCCAGGAGAAGAAGCTGCTAAGTGGCCACAGCAATGCCAGTAAAAACCCCGCCACGATGGCAAGCCGTGTGTAACGTTTTACAAGTTTGGGTCTTTCATCATCTGTAGCCATTTCTTCCTTTTGTAATGATGTGCATTATGTTTTTAAGTTGAGTAAACCGGCGCTTCAAAAATTTCCCTGTTTTTAAAGGCGAATTTTCTCATTATTGTCCAATAAATCAATGTAAAGTTTACAGATGGAAACACGGGATTTGATAATCATAGGGGCGGGGCCCATTGGGCTTGCCTGTGGCATTGAGGCACAAAAGGCGGGATTGAGTTATATCATCTTCGAGAAGGGGTGTTTGGTCAATTCACTTTATCACTATCCCCTCAACATGACTTTCTTTTCTACTTCCGAGCGCCTCGAAATTGGTGGAGTGCCGTTTATATCCAACAGCCCCAAGCCCACGCGGCCCGAAGCGCTTGAATATTACCGAAGGGTGTGCACCAGTTGGAAGCTGAATGTGAAATTGTATGAGGGAGTGGAAGAAGTAAAAAGGGAAGCTGGTATTTTTCATCTTAAAACATCAAAAGAAAATTATTCCGCGAAAGCGGTAATCCTTGCATTGGGATTTTATGATTTGCCTTACTTGCTTAACGTGGAAGGTGAGGCATTGCCGAAAGTGAAACATTATTATGATGAACCGCATCCCTATTTTGGTCAGAAGGTGGCGGTGATAGGTGCAGCCAATTCTGCTGTGGATGTAGCGCTTGAAACCTGGCGCAAAGGTGCGGAGGTGACCATGATCATCCGTGAAGAGGCAATCCGCGAAAGCGTTAAATATTGGGTGAGGCCCGATATTGAAAACCGCATCAAGGAAGGTTCTATCAAAGCCTTTTTTAATTCAGAAGTGATCAGGATCACGCCCACTACCATCGAAATAAAAACCCCTGCCGGAAAAGAAATCCTTGAAAATGATTTTGTGCTGGCCATGACGGGCTACCAACCCCCGTTTGATTTTATGATGAAGATGGGGATTTCGTTTTATGATGATGAATATCACACGCCTGTTTATAATGAGGAAACGATGGAGAGCAGCGTGGCCAACTTATACTTGGCTGGTGTGGTGTGCGGAGGGTTGAAAACAAATAAATGGTTCATTGAAAACTCCAGGGTGCATGCCGAGATAATTGTAAGGGATTTGCCACGAGCTAAAGCTCGTGGCAATTGAAGGACGAATTATCTCAAAATAAAAATGCCCCCATATTGGAGGCATTTTATTATTAAAGCGCATCGGCAGTGATGGTAACATAAAAATTTGCCTTCACCAAAAATGCAACCGGTGTTTTGGAGAACGTGCCATTGAGTATGACCAACTCTTGCTTGTCATCCAAGAGTTTAGCGGCCAATTCGTTGAAGCCGGCTGCATCAGACGTAAGTTCTGTTTCGGCAGTATTGGAGAGGCTCACGGAACTGGCCGAGGCAATTGTTTTTCCAGTTGATGAAACTTTGAGGGCACCATTGGTAAAGGTGACCGTGGCGGGGTTTGCACCGGAGATGGTATAGGTAACTTTATTCACCTTGAAGGCTGTGATTTTTGGGGCGTACTTTGCCACTTCTGCATTGGCATTGGCATCCAACAGCTTCGAGTCCGTATAGGCTTTCCCTCCCGGATTGTCAGCTTTTTCGTCAATTGTAAAATTCAGCGGAAGCACTACGTCAAAAGAAACATCGTCTGCCTTATTGAAAAGATCGCAGGAAGAGAATGTGCCAAGGGCAAGCAAAAAGAATAGCGGAAAAATGTATCTGGTTTTCATATTTGTTGTGATTTTAATTAGTCTTCTATACCAGAAAGTTACAAAATAGTAAGCACTGGCAAATGCTTTTTTCGTGAAATTTGATAATTGTTGGGCTCTACAAATAGAGGGTCGGATTTTTATGACCTACGTCACTTTTTATTGAACGTAATCCCGGCTTTTATGCCCACATAAAAATTCCGGCCTGCTGCGGCATTATAATATCTTCCACCGGCTGCATTTAAGTCATTGCCCAAACTATAGGTTTCATCCAACAAGTTATCGGCACCCAAAAAAAATTCAACCGGAAATTTATTTTGCCCAGGAATTTTATAACCGGCACGCGCCCCCAACAATGTGTAGGCATCGGCATAAACGGTATTGCCATCGTTCAAAGGGATTTTAGAAGCGTGGTTTGCCGTAAGGCTTATGTATAAGCGATTGGTGAAAATAAAATCAACCCCGCCTGTGAACACTTCTTTGGGGGTGCCTGTTAGCTGGTTGCCCGTAAAGGAAACATTATCTTTTATGTAGTCTTTAAATTCATACTGGTTCATGGTGATGCCACTCCATACTTTGAAAGCCCTTAGGGTGGCAGATGAAATGTTGGGTTGCCAGGTCATCAACACTTCCAATCCATTTTGGTTTGTTGCCCCTGCGTTCACAAAATAATCTGCACCATCGGCATCCCTTCGCACCACAATGGTTTCATCCAACACAAAATGGTACAAGGCCATATCAACAAAGAACTTGCGTTTTGCAAAATATCCCTTTCCTCCCATTTCAATTTGCCTTCCTTTTTCCGATTTCAATTCCGTGTTGAATATTCCGTTCGAAGGCCGCACTTCCGCCAATGTGGGTGGGGAAAATCCCCAGCTCATATTTCCGTAAACAGAAAATGCCTCATTGATTTTTCGCAGCAGTGCAATGCGCGGGGCAATCACTGGATCGTATTTTACTTCTTGCGGCAATGAAGGCGAGGCGGTCAACCTCAATAAGCTATAGTTTACCCAGTTGGCACTAAGCCCTCCTGTAAATATCCAATCACCTTTGCTCAATTCCCCCTGGCCAAAGAGGCTGTATTGCAACGTGCGTATCTCCTCATCACTTTGAAGCGCACCCGAATACCCTTGTAGGTTTTGATAATTTTTTACTGGAGAATATCCTCGTTGGAATTCGCCACCGCCTTGCCATGTCGCCTTCCAATCGTGCAGCGAAAAAGAAAAATCGGTAACACTGCGCGCGCCCAGGTTTTGTTCCAGCCTTCGTTCATAATTGCGGATGGCCGGGTTCGCGAACTGGACAAAGTTGCCATACACCCCTGTGCGGTTGTGGAGATTTTTTGTGAAATGATATTGATGCGAAATCCCTGTGTAGAAAGATTTGAGCGATACGCCAGCCTGCTGTGCCACTGCGCCTGGTTGTGTGCCCGCTGCCGGTCTTGCTTGCTTTGGGTTGGTGCTATACTCGGCTTCGTTAAGCCCACCGGGAGTTTGATAATATAAGTCGGTATAAAAAATTGCCGTTTCCAATTCTTCCTTATCGGTAATAACAAACCGGAATGTGCTGTTAAGTTGATCGCGCACCATGCGGGTTTGCTCGCGATAGCCATCGGATTGATGATGCTGATAGCTCACCTGGTGATTAGTGCTCTCACCACCCTGCGACACTGAAAGCTGATAATTTCTTAATCCATAACTTCCATTCATCCAGGAAGCAGAAACCAAATTTTCATTTTCTGATTGCAGGGTTTTTAACAAGATGACTCCGCCTGTGCCCGCGCCATACAGACTTGAGCCTGGCCCTTTGATTATTTCTATTTGACTTATCGAGTTTGCATCCAATTGATTGAGGTAGGTGTTGCCTCCGGGATCGGTAAGGGGCAGGTCATTCCAATATACTTTCACATTGCGCACACCAAAGGGCGAGCGCAGCGAACTGCCCCGGATTGAAAACCGATAGCTGCCTGGCGAGCGCTCTTCCATGCGTATGCCTGGAATATTATTGACAGCCGAAACCAACGAAGTGTTGCTGAACCGTTGCAAGTCTGTGCCCATCACCAAGCCTACGGAAGCTGGCACTTGCAACAGCGGACGGTTGGCTTCGAAGGAGCGTATAGTCACTTCCTGCAAAACTTTTACAGAATCGGATGGTTGTGCCAACAGACTTAGGCTGAGGAGAAAAAACGCCAGAAGGAAAAAGTGTTTCATTTGTGCGGGAAAATTACGCGATTGCATTTGAATATAACAGGTGGGGGAAATAAAGGGGATAAGGCTTTAGGTATGGATAATTACTTGGCGGCAGTGCTAACTAGAAATGGTGGTGCTTTGAACGAACAGTATTCTGACACTTGTGGACAACAGCCGACACCACTTTGAACTACCAACGCTTCGGTATTAAATTTTTTTGTAGCCTCACAAATTTTTAAATTCAATTTTCTAATGCCACCGCTTGCTTCGTATCAAGTTGGTTGCTATTGTAATCAAACTATGGTAACTCAAAAGTGTATTTCCAAGTTTTCTTTATTCCCGTTGCTGTCTTTGGAAGGTAAGTATTGCTGTAAGGAAAAATGATGTTGACAGGTTTCTTATCAAAGTTCCACAAGTAATAAAAGGCAATCCCTAAAGTTTGCGGTTTGGTAGAAAGCGGACTTAAATAAATGTTTGAATGATTACTGTTCTCTTCTACAATATCACTAATTACTTGTGCAGTGACGAAAGGGTCAAATGCTGGAGCATACTTATCAATTCTTTTCCCAATTGATTCTTTTGCCTGATAAATTTTCAAAATGCTTTCTTGATACATGTCTGGTTGCAAAGACGGAAATCCAAGCAGATAATATTTCTTTTTGATTTTGGCTTTGAACTGAGAAACTTTTGCAATCAATTTGTCATCATATCCTGCTGAAATAATCAGCAGGTCATTATCAGTGTTGGGTAAATTAATTTCTGAGCCACAACCTTCAATCAACTTTACTTCATCAATAAAACCTGAGAAAGTTGTGTCCTCAGCGTTTTTATAATGTAGAGGTTCTGAATAAAGGAAATCCATTTTCTTAATTCCTATTCTATGAAGATAC
>JAYVAI010000403.1:0-3186 GCA_043751075.1 Cyclobacteriaceae bacterium
ATCTTCTGGGTTTATTGAATTGTCAGCCGTAAGAAAGTCGAGGGCCATTTGCGGACTGCCTGATTTGGAAACAGCCAACGCATACAATTGTTTCAAGCGCGCCTCATCAGAAACCTTGATCGCTTCTTGTGCCTTTGCCATCGCCTCAAAATAGCGGCCGTGATTGATCAGGTCTTGAATGTGTGGAATTGTTTCGGGCACAGCTCTTCTCTGGTTTGCGCTTTGGCGCACAAATTAATCATTGTTTTCATAACGTGATGTTATGCCATTTTTTTTAACACTACATTGAGGCAAATTCTACACACCATGCCCATTTGCTTCTACACTTTCCAGGCACCAACACGCTTCCTGTATGCTATCAAGGTTTCTTCATTTACTTGGCATGGTTTTATTCAGGTAAATAAACAGTCTTTCATACTTCAACAAACTAATAATCACACGTGATCATTGACATCCTGTTTGGTGCTGACAAAATACCTATAGAAGATATAATCCACATTCAGAACAGTTCACCCAACCTGCTGGTATGGGCTGCTCCGGTTATGTTTTTCTTTGTGCTCATCGAGTATTCTATCTCCTACTTTCAAGGCAAGCACTATTACAGTAAAAAGGAAACGATCGGCTCCATTTTGGTAGGGCTGGGAAATGTGGCCATCGGTGTGCTGATAAAGGCATTCCTGTTTTACATATTCGTTTTGATCTACAATTTAGTGCCGTGGAGAATGGAATTGAACTGGTGGACGTTCATTCCTTGCTACATTATTTTTGATTTCTTAAGTTATTGGACCCACAATATCTCGCACCGGCTTAGGTTCTTTTGGGCCACGCATGTTGTCCATCATTCGGGCAACCATTATAATCTCACGGTTTCTTTCCGGTTAAGTTGGGTGCAGTACATCAAGCTCATATTTATCCTTCCCATTGCCCTGATAGGTTTTCACCCCGTGATCATTTTTATTACCAATCAAATTGCCATCTTGTTTCAGTTTTGGGTGCATACCGAGTACATCCGCAAGCTGCATCCGTTCTTCGAATATATTTTTGCAACCCCTTCCAATCACCGGGTGCACCACGGCTCGCAGGAGAAATATATCAACAAAAATTATGGGGCCACCTTTATTTTGTGGGATCGGATATTCAAAACCTATCAGCCCGAAGAAGAGAAAGCTATCTATGGCCTTACCCATGATATAGCAAAAAAAGATAATCCCATCCACATCAACTTCCACGAATATGTGGAGATTATCAATGATGTGAAGCAGGCTAAAGGATGGCGAAAAAAATTGTTCTTTATTTTCGGTGACCCCGTTAAAATCGGGAAGGCGAAGAGCACACCAACCGAAGATGTTTCTAAATTTTAAATTGGCATGACCAAACTTTCCAAAAGTTTAAAACTTTTGGAAAGTTTGTGAGCGGATGGGTTATGTAATCAGGCCGGAGAATTTTTAAATAGGGCCTCCTGAAAAAAGAAGTTAAGGCTATAAATCTGTGTGTTTGATTTGAATAACAAAATTGCCTTCGTTACCGAAGAAATGTTGTGCAAGGAAAATTGACAGATAACTCAAAAAGCCGGGCACTTGTTGAACCCTGCCCGTTCCGGCAGGCGGGCCCGTTGGTACTGCTCATTCGATTCTATGCCCCGCATTTTATGCGGGGTTATTCAAATTGAATCCCTATCGGGATTCCGATATATTTAATCCCGAAGGGATTGAATCTGAATAACTCCGGTGAAGTCCGGAGAAACATGTGAAGCAAGGGGCAGACAACCCCAAAGGGGTTGAATTTGAAATCGCGTCTAAGATTGACTTATTCAGCATGCCCTAAATACAAGCAGTGTTGCCGGCAATTGGGTTGGCTCGTGGACAGTGAAGTATATGACGACAAAGTTTTCGGACAATAACAAAGAAAGGAAATCACTTAAACCTAAAAATCTAAAAATATTATGATTTTAAAATCACAGCTTACTGTTGGTGATCTAACTTTCGATCTGCGAACCGCAGGTAAAGAATCTAATGAAACAGTAATTCTATTGCATGGCTTTCCAGAGACCAGCCATATGTGGACACCTTTAATGAAAGACCTGATCAAGGAAGGCTTCTACTGTATTGCACCCAATCAACGTGGGTACAGTCGAGACGCAAAACCAAAGGGTAAAAAGAATTACACCATTGAGAAACTAGGTGCTGATATCATCCAAATCAGTAAGGTCTTGGGCAAAGACAAGTTTCACCTTATCGGTCATGATTGGGGTGCTACAATTGGTTGGTATTTATCGAATCAATATCCAGAATTGCTTCTTAGTTGGAGTGCCTTATCTGTTCCACATACGCAAGCTTTTGGTGAGGCAATAGTCAGCGACCCCATACAAAAACGTATGAGTGCCTATATCCGACATTTCCAATTCCCATGGTTACCTGAGTTTAACATAAAAAAGCATGATCATAAACTTCTTAAAAGGCTTTGGAAGAACAGTTATAAAGATGAGGTAGATGATTACTTATCAGTTTTTCGGGAACACGGAACTGTAACTGCGGCTCTCAATTACTATAGGGGTAATTATAGAATGTTAAAAAGTGCTAGTACAACTACGATTCTGGGCGATGTTCATGTACCTACTCTATTTATATGGGGAGAAGCTGATCCGGCTATTGGATATTATGGTGTTGAGAAGTGCCAAGATCACGTTAAAGGTGACTACAATTTTGTAAAAGTAAAGGGAGGGCATTGGCTGGTTCAGACCAATTATGATGAGGTAGCTTCATCGGTAATTAACCATTTGAAAAAATATAGGAAAATTCTGAATTCAAAATAGGAGTTAGCTTTATGCTGACCTCGAACAAACCAGGACTTTAGATTTAACAGCTGACAAATTGAGAGAAAGACTTACAATTAATGACGAAACCCAACAGCCGGCAACAATGTGTTTATGCCAGCTGCGGGTGAAGTGTTAATTTGAAGTTTAGTTTTTATATTTCGTTTCGGCCACGGGGACAGGACGCAGTTTCGAAAACCGTAGCCGTCATAAACTCGGGTCGATTTGTGCATTAGAAACTCTTAAACCCGCTTCCTATATTTACTGAATATAAAGAAAGGAAGCAATGAACTGGCTGCAAGGAAAACATATTGTGATCATGGGAGGCACTACCGGCATAGGTCTTTCGGCTGCCTTGGCCTTTGTAAAAGAAG
>JAYVAI010000404.1:0-3185 GCA_043751075.1 Cyclobacteriaceae bacterium
TTGAAATCGTACAAGGAAGTTATTGTTGTTGTAATCATAAGAAATAATAGGATTGATAGTTTCATAAAAATTGGATTTACATGGTAATAACACAAAATAGCGGAAAAAGTTGGCGCAAATCGAAAGGTAACGTTGATTTAATTTTTCCCAACCCGACCATATTAAATTGACACGACACTATCCTTCGAAGCTGTCATCGCGGGCGAGTTGTCACTCTAAAAATTTTAAAATCTTATACTCGACCCGCGATCTCATGCCAAGGAAACGCTAAACCCGAACGCTGGGTATCGTTTGCCTGTAAACTAAAATTTAAAGTTTCCACGCGCCCGGAATGACACTTGAATTAGTTGGCTCTAACCTATTAACGCCTTCCATATCCTAAAAATATAAACCTTGTTTTGATTGTAAATGGTTTCCTTTTGGATAACCATCCCGTTTTTTAAAGCTACTTTTTGCGATGGAAGGTTGGTGATACTTATGATTGATATAAGGGATTCAGAAAAATTATTCTGAAAAGCATAATCCTTGCAGCGCGATGCGGCTTCAAAAGCATAGCCCTTGTTCCAAAATTCCGGCAAGAGAGAATATCCGATCTCTAATTCTGTAATGCCATCTACCGTTTGTATCAAAAGCCCGCAGTGGCCAATCAGCCGCCCTGATTCCCTTTCAATAAGTGCATTCATGCCGCCCCTGTTATTTTCATAACGTGACAACTGTTTTTGATACCATTTTTTACAATCCACTTCTGGAGAAAATTTTTCTTCAATCCAATGGACGGACGTAAGGGGGTCTTGAAAAAATTTTAGCCAGTCATTGAAATCCAACTGATCAATCCTACGAAAGAACAACCGCTCGGTTTCATGGCCTTCGAGAAGGTATTTCATTTGAGATGTTACATTTTCTCGGGCACAGCTATGCCCAGCAATCGCATTGCTTTTTCAATGGTGCTGGCCGTTACCTCTGAAAAAGCTATCCTGAATTTCAACTTGGCCTGATCGCTTTCATTGAAGATGGGAATGACTTGATAAAACTGGTTGTACTCTTTGGCCAATTCATACGCATAGTTGGCGATCACTGCGGGTGAATATTCACGTGCCGCCTCTTGCAATTTATGGGTGTATTGGTTGATCGTATAAATTACTTGACGTTCGGCTGGCTCGAGCACATCAACGTTTTTCAAAACTCCATCTGCGTGAATATTCATGGCTTCTGCTTTTCTCAAAATTGATTTGATGCGCGCATGGGTGTATTGAATGAACGGCCCGGTATGGCCTTGCAACTGAATGGACTCGCCAGGATCAAACAGCATCCGTTTCTTTGGGTCCACTTTCAATAAAAAGAATTTCAACGCGCCCAATCCAATCATCTCCGACAGTTCTTTGATCTCTTGATCGGTGGACTCATCAATCTTTCCCAGCTCGCGTGTTTGCTTCTCGGCTTCACTCACCATCTCCTCCATCAGGTCGTCCGCATCCACCACCGTGCCTTCGCGGCTCTTCATTTTGCCCGTGGGCAAGTCCACCATGCCATACGACAAGTGATAACATTCCCTGGCCCATGCATAACCGAGCTTGGCCAAAATCAAAAACAAAACTTTGAAATGATATTCCTGCTCGTTGCCAACGGTGTAAACTTGCTTACTGATTTTTGGAAAATCGCGGAAACGCAGAATGGCCGTGCCGATGTCTTGCGTCATGTAAACAGAAGTGCCATCGGAGCGCAACAAAACTTTTTGATCCAGTCCATCGGGAGTCAGATCAACCCACACCGAGCCATCTTCTTTCTTGAAGAATACTCCCTGCTCAACCCCGCGCAACACTTCTTCTTTTCCTAGTAAGTACGTTTCCGATTCGTAATAAAGTTTTTCGAAATCCACGCCCATGCGCTTGTAGGTGGACTCAAATCCTTTATAAACCCAGCCGTTCATTGTGCTCCAAAGTTTTATTATCTCTGCCTCTTTTTGTTCCCACTGCTGCAACATCTGCACAGCCAGTTTCATGATGGGGGCTTGCTTCTCAGCTTCTTCTTTTCCTGCTCCTTTCTCTTCAAGCTCTTTGCATTGCGATTTATATACCTTGTCGAACTCGACATAGTATTTGCCCACGAGCTTATCACCTTTCATGCCGCTGCTATGTGGAGTTTCGCCCTGGCCAAACAATTTCCAGGCAGCCATGCTTTTGCAGATATGGATGCCACGGTCGTTGATGATCTGTACTTTGTGCACCGTGTAGCCAAGTGCTTTATAAATTTTCGCTATGGAATAGCCAAGAAAATTATTTCTCAAATGCCCTAAGTGCAATGGCTTGTTGGTGTTGGGTGAAGAATATTCCACCATGATCTCTCTTCCTGTAGGGGCCGTGATGCCAAATGAAGGATTGGAATAAATGGATTGAAAAACTTCAAGCCAAGCTGCATCGGTCACAACTAGATTAAGAAAACCTTTCACCACATTGAAGTGTGCAATCAAACCGGAATGAGCCAACAAATATTCACCGATCAACTTTGCTGTTTCTTCGGGTGATTTTTTGGATATCTTGGTAAGCGGAAAGCAGACTAAAGTATGAGAGCCTTCAAAGCCGTCATTGGTTGGCTGAAGTTGAAGTTGGTCAATGGATTGATTAAATAAAGCAGCTGTTGCTTTTTGCAATTCAGCACGAAGGAGCGAATCTAAGTTCATTCAATAGTTGTTAGTTCTTGGTTGTTAGCTAATCCTACTTTGTCATGTTTGCACACAAATTGAAACCGAGCGTTCCCCTCTCTTCTGGAGAGGGGTTAGGCCTGCCGGACAGGCAGGGGTGAGGTCAGAGTCGGCCAAATTGATATCTCACATCAAGACACTCCCATTTAACTCTGCTTTTAAAACCTCACCCCGGCCCTCTCCAGAGGAGAGGGTGACGCTCGGTTGAAACTTTGTGCTTAATTGTAAGTTCATATTTTGCATTTTTAAATTATGCAATCTTCCAAAAGAGAGTGCGACATTCATTCGGTACTTATCTCTTGATCGCATTTAACCCTCATTGTATAGAACTTGACAAAGTAGGATTAATTGCCTGATTACGATCAACCACCAATAACGAGTTACATATCCAGAATATAAGCAAACATCAGCGGGGCCACGATGGTCGCATCGCTTTCCACAATAAACTTGGGCGTATCGATGTTCAATTTTCCCCACGTGATTTTTT
>JAYVAI010000405.1:0-3179 GCA_043751075.1 Cyclobacteriaceae bacterium
CTTAAAATTTCAAATCAGTTCCATCAAATAATGCTTGTAATCCAAATACTATCAACGCTTTACAGAAGATTTTCAAAACCTCAACGCAACGCTAGTGAACCTTCATGTTGAAAAGGAAAACTTCTTGCCCAAAGATTTAAAAATTTCTACTGCCCGGTTGGTGGCCGGTGAGCCTGTTGTGCACAATCTATTGTTGAATAAAAAAGGGGCCTATTCTCTATCTGGCCTCATTGCCGACAGAAAATCCAAACAGCCGCTCGACAGTGTGAAAGTTTTGATAACAGACGCACGGACCGGCAAGCAGGTGACAACGATAACTACCCCAACCACCGGAGACTTTAAACTCGCATTGGCGGAAATAAAAAAGGATGACGGCATCAATTACATTGTAGCATTGTCGCGCCATGGCTACCTGTCAAAGTCGGTTCGGTTCGATCATGTCTTTGCCGATCCTGGTGAGGTAAGAATGGATCAGTCAATAGATTTTATGCTGGATAAGATTGAAGTAGGTGCCGACATAGGAAAAATACTGAAGATCAATCCGATTTATTTTGATATGGGCAAGTCAATAATTCGGGCCGATGCGTCAACCGAGTTGGACAAGATTGTTAAAGTGATGACCGAAAATCCCGGGATGAAAATAGAACTTGGCTCGCACACGGATGTACGTGGCAGCGATGCATCAAACTTATCCCTTTCCGATAAGCGCGCAAAAGCATCAGCGACTTACATTGTTTCAAAAGGGATTGTGGCCGATCGCATTACAGGCAAAGGCTATGGCGAAACGCACTTGGTAAACCAATGCGGCAATGGAGTGAAGTGCTCTGAAACGGATCACCAGTTCAACAGAAGAACAGAAATTCTGATTGTGTCGTTGGGAAAGTAGTTGATAGTAAACAAGGGGCAATTGACAAAAGGCAATTGACAATTATACCTGAACAATTTGTCAACTGTGATTTAATATGACCCGAAAATTTGTCAATTGCATTTTTTCAACTGTCAATTTACAATCCATGCTTCTCCAACCGTCTATACAGCGAAGAGCGTGTGAGCCCGAGCTCGGAGGCGGCTTGGGTAATATTTCCATTATGTTTTTTTAGCACTTTGCGGATCAATAATTTTTCTACTTCCTCCAGGTTAAATTGGTCAAGGTTAATGGGCTGTTCGCCATCTTTAATGGTAGAGGCTGAGAGCGTAAAGTCTTCAGGCTGCAACACTGGTGAGTTGCTCAAAATAATTGCTCGCTCAAGGGAATGCTGCAACTCGCGTATGTTTCCCGGCCACGTATGTTTGGTCAGGCGTGTCATGGCGGCTTCACTTAATTTAGAAACACTCTTTCCATACTTGGCAGAATAATGTTTTAAGAAGTGATTGGCAAGCAAAGGGATGTCCTCAATGCGGTCGCGAAGGGAAGGTATTTTTACTTCGATGGTGTTGATGCGGTAGAGCAGGTCTTGCCGGAAACGGTTTTCTTTTACCATTTCATACAGTGGCATATTGGTGGCACATATCAAGCGTATGTCAATGGCTGTTTCTTTGTTGGAGCCCACGCGGTTTACTTTTCTGTTTTGTATCACGGTAAGTAATTTGGCCTGCAGCGGCATGGAAAGGTTTCCTATTTCGTCCAAGAACAAGGTTCCTTGGTTTGCCATTTCAAATCGTCCTGGCCTGTCTTCCTTTGCATCGGTAAACGATCCTTTCTTATGGCCAAAGAGCTCGGTCTCGAAAAGGGTTTCTGTGATAGAACCTAAGTCCACGCTTACAAACGACTCTTTGCTGCGTGCAGAATTGCGGTGGATGGCGCGGGCAATCAATTCTTTTCCGGTTCCGTTTTCTCCGAGTATCAACACGTTGGCATCCGTTTGGGCCACACGCTCAACGGTGTGAAAAATATTTTGCATAGCCTGGCTTTGCCCTATTATGTCAATGTATTTTTCGTTGATGGCCTGGTTTATTTCGTGGTTCTTGGTTTTCAATGTTTGCACCTGGTCGCGCGATTCGCGCAGCCGCATGGAAGAGTAAAGCGTGGCCAGCAGCTTATCGTTTTCCCAGGGCTTGAGCACAAAATCGGTGGCTCCGGCTTTTATTGCTTTCACCGCCATTTGCACATCGCCATAGGCGGTTATCAACACCACTACGGCTGAGGGATCGAGGCCCAGGATTTTCTCAAGCCAATAATATCCTTCGCTGCCACTGCTCACATCTTTGGTAAAATTCATGTCGAGGAGAATGACATCATACTGCTCGTGGCCCATCAACCCGGGAATTGCTTCGGGGTTTTTTTCAATATCCACCTGGGCAAAGTTGCGTTTCAAAAACATCTTTGCTGCCTTCAGCAAATCTTCATTGTCATCTACGATCAGGATTTTTCCTTGCTTGGAGTCGGTCATGCTAGTTGATTTTGTTTTTTAAACTTTGAATCTTGAATCAATGTTGTTTCTAATTTTAATAAGCTCGGTACCTCGGCCAGGGATAGCAGTGTAAAGCCCGAAGCGCGTTGGCACGAGTGTCGGCCGGACTTGGAACGGATGGCCCGGCCCCGATTTTTCATCGGGGGGCCGCCAAAAAAAATTTGCAAGATCATATACCACATAAAGCCTAACAAATTTGACGTTGAATCGTGAATTGATCCTGAATCTTGAATTACTGGGTTGACAATATTGATACCGAAACCTGAACATCAATAAATCGGCAAATTTTAGAGAATTCATTTTTGATTTCGATGGAATCTTGTTCGCATGCGGACAAGTGCGTTCACATCTGAACGTAAATATTTATAATTAATCTTAGAAAGCCCGATTTTTTAGCCCAATTTGTCGTTGGCATGTTTGTTGGCAAGTGGAGATCAATTCAATTTTACTTTAGCAGAAAAATGGCAGATCAGGCAAGCATGGATAAAAAAATTGTGAAGAAGTTTTGGACGCTAAAGCGCGTTGCTACTTATTCTGGTATTGCCCTGTTGGTTTCATTTGTTCTCTACCAGTTTATTTTTGCCGACCGCAGATCAACTTATAAAACCGAAAAAGATAAGCTCACCATATCTACGGTGCAACGGGGCGAGTTCAAAGAATATATTCCGCAAACCGGATCGGTTGAACCCGGCCGCACGGTTTATCTTGACGCCATTGAAGGTGGAAACATAAAACGGATTTTGAAAGAAAGTGGAGCCATACTAAAAA